>NZ_CBAYMC010000069.1:0-17638 GCF_964826245.1 Armatimonas sp.
TATTGAGTGCACACGTCTCGCTCGCCAGCACAAAGCCGCCCTCGCTTAAGCGCCCCAGACAAAGCGGACGAACTCCATACGGGTCGCGCACCCCAATCAGCTCGTCGTGCGTTAAAATCGCCAGAGAGTACGCACCCTCGGCCTGCTGCATCGCAAGACGAACGGCTTCGGCACTGCCCTTGTCTAAGTTCTCCGCGATCAGAAGCGCCAGCGCCTCCGAGTCGTTGCTGGACTCTAGCTTATAGCCCCGCGCCGTGAGAATCGCACGGAGCGCATCGGTGTTGATGAGGTTGCCATTGTGGGCCACCGCCACTTCCTGCTTGGCATGCAGACAGGCAGAGATTGGTTGGGCATTGCGCAGCACCGACGAGCCTGTGGTGGAGTAGCGCGTGTGCCCAATCGCACTCCGTCCCGTAAGCTTCGTCAGAATCTCTTCATCGAAGACCTGTGTCACCAGGCCCATGTCTTTATGAAGGGCGATCCGCTTCCCATCACTCACGGCAATCCCTGCCGACTCTTGGCCCCGGTGCTGGAGCGCGAAGAGGCCAAAGAACGCCATGCGGGCAACATCTACCCCCGGAGCCCAGACCCCAAAGATCCCACACTCCTCGTGCGGTGTGTCATCGTCAAGCGACGTCGAATCATCAAAAAGCGGAAGTGATATCACGAACTATTGTACCGTGTGATCGCCAAGGCTGTACCATGATAAAATGCCGCGTGTCTGATTTTCCCATTGCCCCTGATGATGTGCGGCGGCTGGCCAAGCTCGTGGTGCAGCACGACCTAGCGGAGCTGCGCTACGAAGACGGCTCTCTGCGGGTGACCCTGCGCACCACCCAGCCCGTCGCTCCCGCCTCCATTGCCGTCCCTACCGAGTATGTGTCTGTTGCGCCCAGTGCTTCCGCGCCGGTGCCGTCTGCTCCCGCTGCCACTTCTGGCACTCCGGTCACGGCTCCCATTATGGGAGTTTTCTACCGCTCTCCCGCACCGGGCTCCCCGGCTTTTGTGGAAGTGGGAGATACCGTCGAGAAGGACCAGCCCATTGGGATGATTGAGGCGATGAAGGTCTTCTCGGAGGTGCTGGCGGATCATGCGGGCAAGATCGTGGCGATTCCGGCAGAGAACGGAAAGCTCGTTCAGCCAGGCGACCCACTGATTCTTGTGGAAGGTTAGGCGATGCGGCAGATCAAGATCGGGATTTTAGGGCTGGGCGTGGTGGGCTCCGGCACGGTGCGCATCCTTCAGGAGAGTGCTGAGGCGATCTCGCAAAAGGTCGGGGCGGAGCTGGTGATCAAAAAAATCGCCGTCCGTAACTTAGCCAAAGAGCGCGATGTCGTCGTAGACCCGGCGCTGCTCACGGACAACCCTTTTGAAGTGATTGACGACCCCGAGATTGACATTCTGGCGGAGCTTGTCGGCGGTGTAGACCCCTGCCATGGCTTTCTGCACCGGGCGATCCAGAACGGGAAAAATATCGTCACCGCCAACAAAGAGCTGATGGCAAAGTCCGGCCACGATCTGCTCGATGCGGCGATGGCGGCTAAAAAAGATTTCTTTCTGGAAGGCTCCGTGGCGGGGGGCATCCCGATAATCGCCGCGCTGAAAGAGAGTCTGGCGGGCAATAACATCAAAGAAGTGATGGGAATTGTCAATGGCACGACCAACTACATTCTCACCCGCATGAGCGAAGAGGGCGCGGACTTTGCCCCCACCCTCGCCGATGCCCAGCGCCTAGGCTACGCAGAAGCCGACCCCACCAGCGATGTGGACGGTCACGATGCGGCCTACAAGCTCGCCATTCTCTCGTCGCTTGCCTTTAACTCCACGGTCAATGAGGACAAAGTCGCGCGGCAGGGAATCCGCCATATCCAGGCCCGCGATATCGCCGTCGCGCGGGACCTGGGCTACAAGATCAAGCTGGTCGCCTCCGCGCAGTGCCACCCCGACGGTAGCATGCAGGCGAGAGTGCACCCCGCGCTCCTGCCGATCAAGCACCCGCTGGCCAGTGTCAATGATGTCTTTAACGCAGTGCTCGTGCGCGGCGATGCTGTGGGCGATGTGATGTTCTACGGACGCGGCGCGGGGAGCCTCCCAACCGGCAGCGCTGTCGTCGGTGATCTTATCTCGTGCGCTCGCAATATCCTCTCCAACTCCACGGGCCGGGTAGGTTGCACCTGCCATCTCACGCGCCCGATGCTCCCCGGTGAGCAAGTGCAGAGCAAGTTCTACGTGCGCCTCCACGCCCTCGACAAGCCCAAAGTGCTAGCCAGTATCGCCAATGTCTACGGCGACTTCGACGTGAGCATCGAGTCCGTGGTGCAGCGTGCGCTCCCCGGCGACGAAGCCGAGATTGTCTGGGTGACCCACAAGAGTCGCGAGCACCATCTCCTTGGCGCACTCGATGTCATCAGCCGCCTCCCTGCCGTCGGTAAAGTCTACAACTGGATTCGCGTCGAGGAGTAGCCGCCGATGTTAATCGGTGGTAAAGATTTATGAACCACGGACTTATCTCTACCTGGCGGGAGTTCCTGCCCGATGTCACCAACGCGACACCGATTGTCTCTCTAAACGAAGGCGACACGCCGCTGATCGAGGCCAAGCGCCTGCCGAGTGTCTTTTTAGGTGCACCCAATCTTCGCGTTTTTCTGAAGTTCGAGGGGCTCAACCCGACGGGATCGTTCAAAGACCGTGGAATGACCATGGCGGTCTCCAAGGCCGTTGAAAGAAAGCGCGAGATCGTGATCTGCGCCTCAACGGGCAACACGAGCGCGGCGGCGGCGGCGTATGCGGCGCGAGCGGGGATCAAGTGTGCGGTGCTGCTGCCAAAAGGCGAAGTCGCGCTGGGGAAACTAGCCCAGGCGCTGATTCATGGGGCAAAAGTGCTAGCCATTGACGGCAACTTCGACGACGCGCTGAGATTGGTGCGTGAGATCGCCCAAGACGAGAGCTTTGGGATTGAGCTGGTGAACTCCGTAAACCCCGTGCGCATCGAAGGACAGAAGACGGCGGCGTTTGAGATTATTCGAGATCTGGGCGATGCGCCAGATTTTCACGCGCTTCCCGTGGGCAATGCGGGCAATATCACGGCCTACTGGCGCGGCTTCTCGGAGTTTGCGGCGCGGGGAAAAGCCACCAAGCGCCCGACGATGCTGGGGTTTCAGGCGGCAGGCGCGGCTCCGCTGGTGCTGGGATACCCTGTGGACGAGCCACAGACCATCGCGACGGCCATTCGCATCGGCAAGCCCGCCAGCTGGGATGGTGCGATTTCGGCGCGGGAGGACTCGGGTGGTTTGATTGAGTCTGTCACCGATGACGAGATTCTCGCCGCCTATGCCGCTGTGGCGTCGCTGGAGGGAGTCTTTGCCGAGCCTGCCTGCGCCGCGCCACTAGCCGGACTGAAAAAACTCGCCGCTCGTGGCTACTTTGGCGACACCCCTGCCACGGTTACTGTCACCCTCACCGGACATGGCCTCAAAGACCCCGATCGCGCGGTTAAGACCGTCGGCGTAGCGCTTACCGAAGTGGCCGCAAACCGAGATGCGATCCTACGAGAGCTCTTGGGATAAATTTTCCGAAACGAAAACTACCCCGCTGAGGGACTCTAACGGGGTAGTTGGTATGGACTCTCAGTTAGCCCAGAGGCTTAGCCAAGGGTCTTGGCGATGCGCTCGATGAACTCTCCGACCGATTTACGGCTGGCGGCGGGTTCGAAGGTCTCGATGGCGGCTTTTGCCTTGGTGATAAACTCCTGCGCTTCGGCTTTTTTGCCCTGTGCGGCGAGGATCTGAGCGTGGTAGGTGGCGGCGAGGCAGAGCGTTTTCGGATCGGCCTTTCCGACGCAGTCCGCAGACAGATCGGCGGCTTTCTGCTGAAGCGCCGCGTCCTTGGTGCCACGAGCCACCGACATGAGGATGCTGCACCAAGACTCCGCTCCGATTCCTTCGACCTTGCCCATCTTGGCCTCGGCAACTTGCAGGGCAAACGCGGCGTTAGTGCGAACGGCCATGGAGATTCCGTTCATCAGGGCCGATGCCTTATTCGGAGAGAGACCCGCAATGGCGGCCTCGAAGGCGGCCATATCTCCGGCTTTTGCGGCCTCAGCGACGGCAGTTTGTGCCTTAGCGGCGGCGGCGGCTTGTGCCTTAGCGGCGGCGGCATCGGCATCGTACTTCGTCTTGGCAGCCGCAATATCCCATTTGCCTGCCGTGATCTCTTCAAGAGGCTGATCCATCTGCATCGGGTGACCGATCCAGGCGATCTTGCCCTGTTGGTTTACGATAAAGGCACAGGGAATCCCATTGCGACCCGCTGCCCGCATCCAAGTTGTAGCGATCGTATCTTTTTCGTCATCGAGTGCGATGGTGTAGCGCATCTTCGTGTCGTTTTCTTTGATGAACTTAGCCACACGCGCCACATGAGCTGCGTTCCCAGGCTCTTTCTCACCTTCCTGATTTCGATCCCAGGTATTGACGCTAATAAAGGTGGCTTTACCCGCCATCTTATCGGCCATATCGCTTAGGTGGGGGAAAGAGGCGATGCACGGGCCGCACCAGGTAGCCCAGAACTCGACCACATAGACTTTGCCTTTTTGGAAGGCCCGGGTGGGCTTGCCCTTAGCCCAGCCCTCGGGTGCGAAGGCGGGAGTGGGGTCGCCGATGGTCAGTGAGGAGGTCTGCGCCAGAGAAGCCGTGCAGAAGAGCGCGGAGACAGCAGCCGTGAGAGAGAGGGAGCGTAGTGTTTGCATGGAGCATTATACCTAATAATCCCCATAAAAACTCAGGTACAATGCGCACCATGAAGCCTCTCGATGCGCGCGGGGAGCAGGAATCCGCAAAAGCTCATGACGGCGATTGTCGGCGGCGTCCCCCCCCCGACGTAATCTCCCAAGATCGGTTCACGATTGGGGACTGGGCAAGCCGGGGGAGGAACTTTAACCCAGATGCCTAGAATGAGGCTATCTACCAAGGCAAGGCCTACGAAATATTCACAGAAGTACGAAAAACAGTTAAAGTTCCTTATTTAGGATTTTTTTCTCCATATCAAACAGTATATCTCTTTCTATATCATTCACTTTAGAGTAATTTATTAGTTTCTTATACATTTTAATAGATTCAAGACATTCTTCGTATTTTTTAGCATACAGATACGAAAACGCTAACCCTGAATATGCAGAAGAATAATCAGGTGATATTTTTATTGCGATTTTATATTCATTAATCGCTTTAGTAATATTTCCATATTTAGTACCTGAATTGGAATATACGTCTGCTAATAATTTATGACATCTTGAGTTTCCAGGAGCAATCCTAACACCTTTTTCTAACAATAAAATCCCTTCAGACATGTTATTATTTCTAAAAAATAAATAACGACCTAATTCACTACAACACAGCCCAGACATAGGAAGCAATTTGTAAGATTTCCTAAATGAATCAATAGACAAAATCTGCAAACTTGTTATTTTTTTTTCGTAATTCATATTTTTTTGAAATCTCAAAGAGTTAACCATCAAACTTGATGTCAATCCTATCCATAGATTTACATATCCATTATCTTTAGATAATTTATTTTTTTTCAAGTACTGAATTAAAACATCTAATAGTTCAGATTCGTTTGCGATTGATACAACCAGCAAAAACTCGTCTGATTCAATTGATACTTTATTCATCATAACAATAAAATCATTTTTAGATAAAATATTTTTTCGGGGATCCATATCTACCTCGTTAATGGCACTCCCCAGGGCAAGATCTGGGGTATATCTCGTAAGACTTCAGCCAGAGAGCTGAAACCTAAAGGAACCTGGGCATCCTTAGAGATACCCAGACATAGTATGCGGACGTGGAATAAGTTCCAGGGAATAGACTCCATACCAATTTGTTTGGTCGCCACCTTACTGACAACAATTGGCACGTGATTCAATCAATTATATTTATCCACCAGCACCTCCACCACCATAGACCGACTCAGGAGGCATATGTGCTTGCCATCCAACCCCCTTAGGGATATCAAAACTAATGGCCTTCTCACCAACATATCCACCTGTATCCCATTCTTTCGCAGTACCACGGTGCTGATCCACAAGATCAGTTCTTTCTAACCATGTAAATTGACCAGGGTCAAGCATTGGTCCAGGAACATTAATTGCAATTTCGGTATACCAAGTATATGTATAATCGAAACTAAGATTGAACGTAGGTGCAGGCACATAAAACCGACGCGCCCACTTTGAAGCTGTCACATCACCACTTACTGCCCCACCTATACTATGTCCTGAACCCGCATTCACAGTAAAAGAACAAGCTTGCGCTTTATTAGTATTATTAATAGGGCAATTATCTGACGCCCTAGTTATGTTAGTCCTAACATTATGCATAACGCTTATATTATCAGGCTCAAAATGATCATGTAAATGTAAAACATAAGATGCTGATGCAGAAATATAAGGAATAGACGTTGTTGTCGCAGTATATGTAATATTCATTTCTGTTGGAGATCCTGTTGAACCATGCCAATCATCGAAATAAAAACTAGAAGGTTGAGCATTAGGAGTGGGGTTACTAAAACGCAGACCAAAATTCTGAGATCCAAAAGGAACTTCCACAGAGTTTGAAGTTACAGTAGCACTACCATGCTGTGGTGACCATGACCAATTAGGAGGGTCATTATAAGGGTCATAAGGCCAATCTCCAACAAGAGATGATACAAAGTTCTGTGTGTTAAGTATACTCCCACTGTTTTCTGTAACGTAAGATCGTGTTGTATGTCCATGAATAGTACCATCATTATCTACAGTTTCTCCTCTTGCACCAGGTCGAGAAATAGTGACACCAAACATCTTAATAGATGGAGTATAACCAACTCCAACATTACCTGCGACAGTACCCGCTTGTTGATACGAATAATAAGGAGGGTAACTAACTGTTCGAGAAGTTGGTTCTAAGACCATAGATGCAAAAGGTGACCGGGAAAGAGTAAATGAAGCAGGCGGGTTTTTCTTCGTCATAATCTTACCACCACCTCCACCATGCGATTTGTTGAAACCAATAATATTCTGATATGAAGGATCAAAAATATTTGCAAAGTTTAAATAGCTAGGAAAAAGAACAGGGTTGGAGTACACTGTACCATCTCCTGGCAGAGGCTGAACAGTAATTCCAGCATGTGCTGTTATTTGTTCAAATATGAATATCTGTGAGGGTACAGGGCCACTCCCAACCCAATCATACTGAAATTCAATTTCTCCAGAAATATAAGCAGAATATTTTCCAGGCCATGTAGCAGACCCTGGCACATAACCGACATGCCCTCCGGATAAAGGCGAACTTCCATTCATAACATTACCATTAGGCAAGGTCACACTCGTATAAACGATTGGAGATTTTGTCCGAGTGATTTTCCAACCATGATCATTCTCTGAAAGGACGTATCCTTGACCAAATGCACAGTCTACTAGAGCTAAAGGTATCACTAAAGATACAAAATTCCTAATTTTCATATAAAAACCTCATTATTTCTCATTTCAGATCATAGTGGAATTTCACCCGGAAGTCGTGGGATTTCACCCGGAAGTCGTGGGATTTCACCCACTCCTGACACACCAACAGTTCCTATCTTAGAATCCTTGAGTCAGTGAGAGCATAATTGCTCCCGAAAAAAAGTCTATCACATGAATAACATTCAATGCAATACTTAATCTTAAAAAATTTAGACTTTTTTGTGATAGTTCTTTGACACTATCTACCCAACCGTATGGGGACAAACTTTGGGGTACAATGCGGCTTATGAAGCCTCTATTTCGCGTCGGTGCTGCGCTGCTTGCGGCGCTGATACTCACCCTCCCCACCCTGGCTCAGAACAAGATCAAGCTTGTGGTATGGGGCTTACAGTCTGGCAAGGAAACCGCTGGACTGGATGCGCAGATCGCAGAGTTTGAGAAGCGCAACCCTGGCATCACGGTCTCCAACCTCTCAATGGGCGCGGGTACCATGAACCCCCAGAAGCTCATGACGGCCATCGTCGGCGGCGTCCCCCCAGATGTTATCAACCAGGATCGCTTCACCATTGGTGACTGGGCGAGCCGGGGGACCTTTACACCTCTGGATAGCTTCCTCGCAACAGAGAGCGGCCCTGATGCTGTCAAAGCGGACGACTACTACCCGGCCGCCTGGAACGAGGCACTCTACCAGGGCAAGGTCTACGCCATTCCGACAGGGATTGATGACCGGATGCTGATGTACAACCGTAAGCTCTTCCGGGAGGCAGGCCTCGATCCCAATAAGCCGCCTAAGACCTGGGACGAGCTGCGGGACTACGCCAAAAAACTCACCAAGTACAACGCCGACAAGACCTACGCCAGTATCGGCTTTATCCCAAACTTTGGCAACTCCTGGTTCTACATCTACTCCTGGATGAACGGTGGGAGCTTCATGAGCCCAGATGGCAAGACGTGCACCCTAGCCGCGCCTGAGAACATCGTGGCCATGACCTTTATGAAGCAGCTCTATGACGATCTGGGGGGCTACGATAAAGTCAGTGTCTACCAGTCCGGCTTCCAAGGCGGTGAGCTCGACCCATTTTTCACTGGCAAAGTGGCCATGGTGATTAACGGCGACTGGATGGTGGGCAACGTGGCCCGCTACGCCCCCGATCTGGACTTTGCCATCGCTCCCCCACCCTCACCCAAAGAGCGCATCGCCCGCAGGGGGCGTTTCGCAAATGAAAAAGATGAGCACATTACCTGGACGGGTGGCTTCTCTCTGGCAATTCCCAAGGGCACCAAGCACCCTAAGGAGGCCTGGAAGTTTATTCAGTTCCTCTCTAGTGAGGAAGGCAACCGTATCTACAACAAGGCTCAGAAAGCCTACAATGAGAAGATCGGGCGGCCCTATGTCTTCCGGCTCGCCGCCAACAAAAATATCAATGCGATGCTCTTTCGGGAGTTCTCCCCCGCCAATGAGCGGCTCGCGGGGGCACTCAAGGCCTACATTGACATGCTCCCCCACGCCCGCTACCGCCCCGTCACTTTTATTGGACAGAAGCTCTGGGATGCTCATGTGCGTGCCTTTGAGCGTGCTTGTCAGGGAGCGCAGACTTCTGAGGCCGCGCTTCAGGAGCAGCAAGCGCTCGTACAAAAAGAGCTTGACAAGGCCTTCGCTCGCGAGAGCCTGCCACTCTTCAACTGGACACCGCCCGTGCTTGTGTGTGCGGTTCTCGGACTGCTCGGGGTGGGCTACGGCGCGTGGCGTGGGCAGAAACTCGTCGGCAAGAGCCGCATGGCCCGTCAAGAGGCGCTGGCGGGCTGGCTCATGGCTGCACCGTGGATCATGGGATTCTTGGTCTTTACCCTCGGCCCCATCCTCACCTCGCTCATGCTGGCCTTCACCGACTACGATGTTCTCCACCCCGCACGTGCCGTCGGGCTGGGCAACTTCAAGGAGCTCCTCACCGACGACCGCGAGCTGATCACCAAGGCGATTGGCAACGCGACCTATCTCTCTGTGTTTGGCATCCCGCTTGGGATGGTGACTGGCCTCTCGATTGCACTGCTACTCAACCAAAAAGTCAAGGGGATGAACTTCTACCGCACGGCGTTCTATATCCCCAGCATCGTCCCGGCGATTGCCAGCGCGGTGCTCTGGGTGTGGCTACTAGCAGGCGATCCCAACAAGGGCCTGGTCAATGCTCTCTGGAAAGAGACCTTCACGGCCTGGTTTGGCTGGACTCCTCCCGGCTGGTTTGGCGTCCCTGAGTGGGCAAAACCAGGTCTGATTGTCCAGGGCCTGTGGGGAGCAGGCGGCGGGATGATCCTCTGGCTGGCGGGCTTGCAAGGTGTGCCCCAGAGCCTCACCGAGGCTGCGCTGATTGACGGAGCCAATGTCTGGCAGCGCTTCCGCAACGTCACCTTGCCGCTGCTCTCGCCCTATATCTTCTTCAACCTGATCATGGGCACGATCGGTGCCCTGCAAGAGTTCGATAGAGTCTACGTCATCGGGGGCGGCGATGGTGGCACCGGCCCGCTGGACTCGCTACTGGTTCCCGTGCTCTATCTATTTAACAACGCGTTTCGCTACTTCAAGATGGGCTACGCCAGCGCCATTGCCTGGGTAATCTTCATCATCATTCTGGGCCTGACCCTGGTTCAGTGGCGCTTGCAAAAACACTGGGTGCACTACGAGGTAGACAAGAAATGATCCTAGCACTTTCTTTTTTGAACCCATCCCCCCGGCCCCCTTCCCGCTACGAAGGAAAGGGGAGAGGAAAAGGGGGAGCACCGAGAGGGTTTTCTCCCCTCCCTGCCCTGAGGGAGGGTGGCGTAGCGAGGAACGAGCGAAGCCGGGTGGGTTCGAGCCGGGTGGGTTTGGAACGGGTGAATTTACAATGAACGCATTTATTTGGCTTCTCGCGATTATCGCGATCATCACCGCGCTGATCTACGGCGTCAGTGTGATTGTTGCAGCGGTACGGGTTCGTAATCTGGCGGCAGCGACGGTCACGGCGGCAGTGCTGGCGGGAATGCTCGCCCTCACGCTCTTGGTGCGCTTTGCCCCAGTGAGCCTTGCTCTAGGTATCGTCGTGGCACTGGGGAGTGCGCGCTGGCTTCGGGCACTGACGCGCAATGCCTCCCATGCCAGTGAGATCACGCGGCTCTCAGCGACGCATCTAGCGCTTTTAGTGGGCTCGTTTATGTTCATGGTGCCCTTTGCATGGCTCCTCTCGACCTCCCTCAAGGCCGATGACGAGCAGGCGGTCTTTCCTCCCGTCTGGATTCCCACGCAGCACCGGACTACCGACCTCCTCAAGATGAAAGATGGCAAGCCTGCCCGGCTCTCACAAGCAACGGCAGGCGACTATGCCGGAATGCTCGTTGCTGAGATTGAGGAGCTGCCCGATGGCAAGATCCTGGTCAAGCCCATGATCAACGAGAACGCGGTCCAAGGCATGGCCCCTCCCAGGCCCATGATGCGCAGCGAGCTCACGAAGCTTCGCCATGTCGCCCCAAAGTGGGATAACTACTCCGAGGCGCTGGCGTATCTGCCGCCGGACACGCACTACGGCCTGACGTTTTTAGGCAACACGCTCTTTCTGACGCTCATGAGCGTGCTCGGAACGCTGCTGGCCTCCTCAATGGTCGCCTACTCGTTTGCGCGGCTCTCCTGGCCAGGCCGAAATCTGCTCTTTGGGATCTTGCTCGCCACGATGATGGTGCCAGGTGCCGTGACCCTCATGCCGCAGTTCTTGATCTTCCGGAGCCTCGGCTGGATCGATACGCTCAAGCCACTCTGGGTACCCGCATTCTTTGGGTCAGCGTTTAATATCTTCATGCTGCGTCAGTTCTTTCTCAGCATCCCCAGCGAGCTAGAAGATGCGGCAAAGATAGACGGCTGCGGCCCGTTTGGGGTCTACTGGCGCGTGATGCTGCCGCAAGTAAAGCCCGCGCTGGCGGCGATTGCGATCATGGCCGTGATGGGCGCGTGGAACAACTTCCAGGGACCGCTGATCTATCTCAGCTCCTCGGAGCACATGCCACTTGCCTACGGGCTCCAGCTCTACCAGCAGCAACACGGCGGCGAGCCTGGCCTGCTCATGGCCGCCTCGACCATGGTCGTGATGCCGATCATCCTTCTCTTCTTCTTCACTCAGCGCTACTTTATCGAAGGCGTCAGCCTCACAGGACTCGGGGGACGTTAAAAAGAATAACATACTTCTCCTAAATTTATCCACTTTGTCCGAAAGAGTAAGTATGAAGACACTTTTTGGGACAAGACAGGGCTGGGTGGGGATCTCCACGGTGCTCATGCTGGCGGCGCTGATCACGGAGCGCCTAGCGCATCCGCTGGCCGCGACTCTCTTTGATGTGGCATCGGACTTCTTTAGCTTACTCGGCGTGCTCTTGCTGACGATCACGCCGCTTGCGCTGGAGGTACTGATCCATCGTGGGAAAAGTGAGGAGCTCGTGCGTTGGGGCCGAGCCTTGGGCGGTGTGGCGCTGTGCTTTGCATGGCTGCTGCACCTGATGATGTGGCCCATCTACTGCATCGCCTGGGGTGGCCTGATCGTCGGGCCGATTATGACCCTTCAGAGCCTAACCAGCATCCCACAACATACCAAGCTTGGCGAGTCGCTCCAAGTTTGGCTCTATGGCTTTCTGGCCTACGCGCCGCTTGTCACCACGATCGTTCTGCTCTGCCAGCAAGCGTTTCTTAAGACCCTCAGCGATAGTCTTGCTCGCTCGCGGCGGATCTACTGGCTCTCCCTCACGGCGGCGGCGGTGGTATTTTTGTTGCGCCCCGCGGTGATGGGCTACCATGTGCGGCAGGCCCTGAGCACCAAGAGCGATGCCCAGCGCGAGAAATCGCTCACCCTACTGCGGCTCTTTGGCGCGGAGTACGACCTGCGAGTGCGTGCGTTCCGACGTCCGCCCACCTACCCAATGTTTCTGGCGGGTGGCGGCATCTTCACCAGTGAGATCTTTGGACAACGCGGGGAGACGCCCGACGAGGCGCGAAAGGTCTACTTCCTGATGACGGGAACGCCGTTTAGCAAGGCCCCGACGCCGCCTGCCCAAAAGAGCCTGCTGGATCAGAACGATCAGATGCAGATCGAGGAGACGGGCGGTGAGCGGGTTGGCTCCACCATAGACGGCCTCAAGCTGGCCCTCTCGGAGCGCGAGGTGCGCTACTCCCCCAGCACCCAGACGGCGCAGACACACTGGACGCTCGCTTTTGAGAACACCACCAGCGAGTCGCAAGAGGCCCGTGCCACGATCACGCTTCCCGAAGGTGCGGTCGTCAGCGATGCCTGGCTCTGGATCAACGGGGAGCAGCGCCCGGCGGCCTTTGGCGGAAAAGCCCAAGTCCGTGCCGCCTACCAGGAAGTCGCCGTCGTCCAGCGCCGCGACCCGCTCCTCGTCACCTGCACCGACCCGCGCCGTGTGCTCCTCCAGTGCTTCCCCGTACTCCCCAAGAAGTCCATGCAGATCCGCCTGCAGATCACACAAACAGCGTTTGTTGGCAAGCTGACTCCTGCGCAGCTCACCGAGGTGAACTTTGAGCAGCCTAAGACGACGATCGAGCACACCAAGGTCAATGGTAAGCCCTGGAGCGGCGAAGCACTTGCCGTCGCGCCACTTGCCCTGCCCGCCGGACTCGTGCAGAAAGCGGCTCCCAATGTTGGCCCAAGCGATGTGATCGTCGCCGTGGACACGTCGGCGAGTGTCGGAGAGAAGATCGAGATCACCAAGTTAATCACCGCGCTCAAGACACTGCCAAGCGGCTCGCGGGTGAAGTTTGTCAACACCCGCATCGAAAAAGGTGACGAGAGTGGCTGGAGCGACGCGGCGCAGGTGTCAGAGAGTTTTCTGCGCGCACAGCACTTTGTCGGTGGCGTGGACGCGGTTCCCGCCCTCAAGCGCCTGAGCCAACTTACGGAGCGCCCGACGACGATACTCTGGCTACACGGCCCCGTCCCGCAAGAGGCCGTCTCCCCCCAGCCACTCTTGGAGGCGCGGAGCCTGCATAACAACACGCCATCGCTGGTAGGGCTCTTAGTCGCGCCGGGCCAAGATGTGGTCATGGACGCGCTGGCCACCGACAAGCGCATCCACACTCTAGAGGGCACCGACTGGCCCGCCGCCGTTCAGCGAGCCGCACAAGCCGCAGCCCGTACATTGGCTCCCCCAGGATTGGGGGCGGGGGGGGAATCCAGTGTACGGGAAGCTGTCCCACTGGGCGGACGGGAGCCTGCGCTCGGGGGCATCTATATCGCCCCCAACACGGATGCCGATAGCCAGACCGACTGGGCACGGCTTGCCGCCACGAGCCGGGTGCTCCGCGCCTGGTACACTGGCTACGACCAAGATGCCCTCGCAAAAGCCGCTGCCCGCCGACGTCTCATCACGCCCCTCTCGGGTGCTGTCGTGCTGGAGAGTATCGAGCAGTACAAGCGTCATGGTCTTGATCCCAACAGCGGCCAGCCCCAGTCCGGTGCCCCCGATGTCGCCAGCGCCAGCGTCCCTGAACCCGGAACACTCGCCTTCGTGAGCCTTGGCGGCTTGATCTTTCTAGCACGTCGCCGAAGAAGATAGGAAAGCCCTCCTCCCCCGATTGGGAGGAGGGGCAGGGAGGAGGGGTGGGGAGGAAGGTGCTACTTCGTCGGCGCGGGCACAAAGACGAGCCAGTCGGCTTCGGCCTTGAGCTCGGCAGGATTAGCGGTTCGGACATTGGCCACGGGAACGACTTTCACCAGCGCGATCTTAGTTCCGAGCGGGCGCTTGAAGTGCGTCCGCGCCGCCGTTCCCATTCCCCCATCGGAGTGGAAACTTCCGTTCACATGGTAGACCACGTGGCCTTTGTCCAGCGCTTTGACAATCGTCTCTGCCATCGTGTCATCGCGGAGGCACTGTGCTTCGTAGATGCTGCGGAGCCGCGCCTCGCTCATGGCGGGGCCGTGGCTGGCTCCCATCCCGGTCATCGTGGCGTAGAACTTTGTCTGGTAGGCATCTCCCAGCGGAGCGGTGATGGCGGCGGCGATAAGAGGCTTCTCGACAGGCATGAGGCCCTCTAGCCCGGCAAGCCCTTTTTGTCCAACAAGCCGGACGTATTTATTGGGCGCATTGGAGCCAAACACGGCGAGCTTGTTGGCTTTGGCGTACTCCACCATCGCGCGGTAGTCCGTCGGATAGGTCTTCCAGAGCGTCACGGCTTTTGCAAACGCCGCTTCGTCGATCTTGCCCGCGAGATAGTCATCCAGGCCTGGCTGACCATCGCGCTCGATCATCTCCATCGCGAGCGCTAATTTCGGCCCGATTTTTTTGTGCAGCTCCGCAAAAAGCCGCGCTTCGAGCTTGTGCGTCTCGGGATCGTCGTGCTGCTCGCCCAGGAAAATCGCATTGGCCTGAGCAAGCCGCCCCGCTAAATCCCGCCAGCGCAGAGTACGCCCCGTCGTTGCTTCAACCACTCGCCAGTTCTCTGTCTCATCTCGCATCATGGTCAGATGATACCTGAAAGGGCTTGCCTAAAGCGCTCTGCCCACTCCCAGCTCTCAAAGCCGGTGATCGGAGCCACGGTCACACATGCTCCCGGCTCACAAAGCGGCTCTAGCTCAGCCATGATGGCTTGGGTGTGCTCAATAAAGCGTGGGTAGGCGGCGGCGGCGAAGTCTTCATCGCCCAAAGTTGCCATGAGATCGGCATGGCCTATGGAGAGGTGAACTTGGGACGCTTTGACTCCCATCTCTTTCCACTGCGGGATCTGGACGTAGCGCACGGCGGCGATAGTCGCCTCGGGGCGGGCCAGAGGAATGATGCGCAGGCCGTCGGGGGTTTCCCGCATGTGGCGCGTATCGCCCAGCGTGACCAGATAGTGTGGCCTATTGGCCATATTCAGGCTCAGTCGCATTGAAGCGTCTCCCCCACCATGACGGTGATTCCCTCGCGCTTGCCCGCCACCCACTCCCAGGCAACAACGGCTCCTGCGACGGCAGGTGCGATGCGAAACGGGGGGAGCGTGAGAGTGTGCAGCACTTTTCCGGAGGCATCACAGTAGGCAATCTCCAGCGGGAAGCGCACCCCGATGGAGTGGAGCCGCTCGCCTTCGGTCAGCGGAATGGCTAAGGCGAGGTTGGGATCGGGACTGCGAAACAGCCAGCCACGGCCTCGCTCGACAAAACTTGCCAGCCACCGTGCGTCACTCGCCACAGCTCTCCCCGAGTCGGTGCGGAGGCTAAAATGAGTGCGGAGGCTAGACACGGGTGCGCTGCTGTTTGGCGGCGCGCTTGTCCAGAAATGCCATGACATCCGAGAGCTTGAAGCGGCGCTGCTGCCCCAGGGTGCGGTGGTGGACTAAGTGCCCCCGGTTGGCGTAGCGCCGCACCGTGGCGGGACAGACATCAAGCAGCTTGCCGGTCTCTTCGAGCGTCAAGATAGGGTCAAGGAGGCGAATGATGAGCTGCTCACGGGTCTCTTCAAACGTCCGCGACGGTGGAATTGCCTCAGGGGCCATGGACGAGAGGATCTGCACATGGCGCGGAAGTCCTTCCCAGAGCGCAGCCCCTTCCGCATCGGTACTAGGGTTCTGCGGCGGCAGTGGCGGGATGAGGAGCGACTCCGTGACCTGTTTAGGGTTGGGAATCTTAAAGGCAGAGCGCACCATCACGCGCGGCACAACAGGCACGAGCTCCAGCTCAAGAGTCGCTTGACCAAGCTCCGCGTCCTCAGGCCCACGGACGAGTGTGATCCCTCCCTTGATCTCGTAATCTGCGCTGATCATCTCCGCTGAGCCCGGTTCGGGGACAGGGAGCCGCTCGGCGGGAGTTAGATCCTGCTTGGGACGGTTAACAAACTGTTCGTACTTCTTGAGACCCGACATATGTAAACGGCATTATACCGTAAGCATGGCATCACCGAAGCTTAAAAATCGATAGCTTTTTTCGAGAGCTTCTTCATACGCACTTCGCATACTGTCATAGCCCATAAACGCCGCGACTAATAAAAGCAGGGTCGAGCGCGGCTGGTGAAAGTTGGTGATGAGCCCGTCTATGGCGCGGAAGGTATAGCCCGGTGTGATAAAGATCCCCGTCTCGCCCTCAATCGCAACCACACGCTGCCCACTCTGCTGTGCCTGCGCAACCTGACCCGCTGACTCTAGCGCTCGGAGCGCCGTGGTGCCAACCGCGATCACACGCCCCGTACAAGCATTGACCGCCGCCGCTGTCTCGTCGGAGATCGCGTAGGTCTCGGTATGCATGACATGCTCGGCGATGTTCTCGGTCTTGATGGGGCGAAACGTCCCGATTCCCACATCGAGCCGTAGCCGCGCCATACCAACCCCGTGCTCTTGGAGCTTTGCCAGCAGCTCGGGCGTGAAGTGCAGCCCCGCCGTGGGAGCCGCCGCAGAGCCCGGCGTTTTTGCGTAGACGGTCTGGTAGCGCTCTTTGTTTTCCAGCGGTGCCGTGATATAGGGTGGCAGCGGGGTTTTCCCGATCGCGTCGAGCTTCTCTAAGATATCCTCGCCGTGAAAGCGTAGCAGTCGCCCCCCATTGTCGAGCGTCGCCAGCGCCTCGGCCTCGAGCTCTACTTCGGGAAAGCGGACGCGTTGCCCTGGAAGCAGCTTCTTGCCAGGCCGTACCAGAGCGTCAAAAACCCCCTCGCCATGCTCAATCGCAGGACGCAGGAGAAAGACTTCGATCTGTCCGCCCGTGCCAGGTCGCTCGCCAAAGAGCCGCAGCGCGGAGACGCGGGTCTCGTTGAGCACGAGGAGATCGCCAGGATTTAGAAGCTCGGGAAGCTCCCGAAAGATCCGGTGCGAGCGTGCGCCACTTGCTCGATCCACGCAAAGAAGCCGCGAGGAATCTCGCGGCTCCAGTGGGGTCTGCGCAATGCGCTCATCGGGCAGGTTGTAGTCAAAATCCGAGAGCTGCACGGAGCTAGAGAAGCTCCTCGGGCTTGAACCAGAGAGCGATCTCATCGGCAGCGGTCTCGGGGGCATCGGAGCCGTGGATTAAGTTCAGCATCATGTCCGACGTGTAGTCGCCACGGATCGTGCCCGATGTGGCATTGACGGGCTTGGTAGCGCCGATCATGTTGCGGCAGATCTGAATCGCATCGGAGCCTTCCCAGACCATCGCGACCACGGGGCCA
>NZ_CBAYMC010000070.1:0-17600 GCF_964826245.1 Armatimonas sp.
AAGTGCACGAACAGCACGCTGCTCTTCGGGTTTCAAGCCCGATGGAAGGACGATGAGGGTCTCGGGGGTGAGTGTAAATCCGGCAAGCGACTCGAAGCGTACCTCCTTGGGCCGTGGGATTAGCACAGGCGCTTGCGGTTGTACGGACAGTGGACCCCAATAAATACTGGTGCGCTCAGCTTCTGAAGAAAGTCCCGCAGGCCGTGGAGGGCAACCACAATCTTACGGTTCAGTTCTGGGGACGCTCGGTGAAGAAGACGGCTGTCTATGTTGTCTTCGAGGAGGGGCTCTCGCCTCATACCGCAGAGCTTCAAAAAAACGTCCGCCTGACCCCGGAGTGGCGACAGTACCAGTTTCCGTTCCGCACCACCAAAGATCACACCGATACCCATGCTAACTTCTGTATCAAGGCAGGCTTAGAGGTTGGGGAGATCGAGATCGCCAACATGCATGTCGTCGACAACGGCAAGGCATCGTAGTCACAAGCGAACTTTTTCCTGTGCTGCCCTGTCTAACTCACCAGATCAGATAATTTTTTTAAAATTTGTGAAAATCGGGAACGCGGCATGGGCATTGCAGCGTAGAGTAAGATGAAATGGGCGAGAGCGAAGTACTAAATGTCGAGGCAGGCGGGGGCGTCTTTGAGCGCCTGATGCAGCGCCACCGGAAGCAGGCCTACCATGTCGCCTACCGGATGACGGGCAACCATGCCGATGCGGAGGATCTTTTGCAAGAAGCCTTCGTGCGTGCCTTCCGTTTCTTTGAGAACTACCGCCGCGACCTGCCTTTCGAGAAGTGGCTCTTTCGGATCATGACCAATCTTTTTGTGGATGGTGTCCGTAAGAAAAACAAGATGCGGGTCACCAGCCTCGATGCCCCCCTCACCAACGGCTCTGAGAGCAACCTCTACCTCGATATTCCCGATGCCCGCACCGAGCCTGAGCGTGTCACGCTTCATGAAGAGCTCGATGAGCAGATTCAGAACGCCCTCGCCGCTCTCCCTGTAGACTTCCGCCGAACCGTGATTCTAGCCGATATTGAGCAGCTCTCCTACGAGGAGATTAGCAAGCTCACCGGCTGCACGATTGGCACTGTCCGCTCCCGCCTGCACCGTGGCCGAAAGCTGCTCCGTGCGCGGCTCGAAGGGTTCACGCTGAGGTAGCATGGTGTCGTGTCGCTTCTGCCGGGAACGGCTCTCGGCCTACTTAGACTCTGAGCTCTGCGACCAAGAAAAAGGGGATGTGCAGAGCCACCTGGAGCATTGCACCGCCTGCCAGGTCGAGTACCGTGCGCTCCGTGAGACCAAGCAAGCTCTTGCCTCTTTGGGGGCACGTGTCTCCCGTGAGGAGATCGAGCGCCTGCTACAAACCGATGTTGGTGAGGCAGTTCGGCACTACGCCAGCATGCCCGTCAGCCCGCGCACGGTCACTGCTGCCATTTTCTCCGTGATCGCGCTCTGTGTGGCCACCGCACGCGTTGCCACCCGTGAGAGCCGTCACGGAACCCCCATTCCAGAGGGCGCCTATCTTCTCATGCCGGCTCATTCGCTCTCAGGCAGTGCGACCTTCTCGATGTTTCCTATTGCATCCAACAATACCGAGCCTGCCGAGACTTGTGTCGCAGTGCCCAATAGCAATAGTGTCATGCAGCCTGTGATCTACTGTTGAACACTCTATGTCGCACCGACACCTGCCCCCGTGCGACGCGGATTTTTCTTCCAGGCCAGTTTTACCACCCGTTAGCCCTATGCCTATCTATGAGTTCGCCTGCAACGAGTGCAGCACCAAGCGTTTCTCCGAGCTTGTTGGGGTTCTTGCCCAGCCCTCCCCTATTCAGTGCCCTAAGTGCGGCAGTCAAAATGTCCGTAAGCTTGTCTCCCGCTTCGCCCGCATTCGCTCTTTAGATGAGTCGCTGGAGAACCTCGCGGACATGGCAGACCGGGTGGATGATAAGAGCCTAAAGTCCGTTCGTGGACTCATGAAGGAAGTGGCCGGTGGCATGGGTGATGACATGAGCACCGATGATGTCGAGGAGATGATCGAGGCGGCATCCGAGCTAGAATAGAAAGGTTTTTGGAGATGCGTTTTGGAGTTGCCCTACTGGGGCTAGACCACTGGTACACCGCCCACGGCGTCTGTGATATTGACACTAATTCGGAGAGCGTGGCGCTGATAGGAGTTCAATCGCCGCACGAGCTTCATCGGACATGGGCGAGTGAGAAGTACCCCATGATCACGGTCACCGATGATCCCACAGTACTTCTCTCTCGCGATGACGTTCACCTCATCGCGATCTGCGCTCCCACCGCAGATGCCCCCGCCCTTGCCAAGCAAGCCCTTGCTGCGGGAAAGCATGTCGTTGCAGTCAAGCCCTCCGCGACCACTCTCGCAGCGCTAGACGACGTCATCGCTGCTGCCAAATCGGCGGGAAAGTTCTTTGGCTCGTTTGAAGGAATGCAGCGCCTGACCCCGCGCGTTTTAAAGCTTCGTGAGCTGATCCAGTCGGGCGCGATTGGCACGCCGCTTTCCTACCATCAGATCGGCCACGGCGGCCTGCCTTCGCCCTGGCCTGGCCAGCCCAGCGGTGCACCAAGCTGGTGGATTGATGCCAGTAAAGCCCCGACGGGCGCTTGGACGGATCATGCGATCTATGCCATTGACCTGGCACGCTTTGTCTTTGGCGGCGAGGTCGTCTGGAGTGCGGGCCTGATCGAGAACCGCGTCCACACCGAGCTTGCTTTAGAGGACTACGGAATCGCGCTCCTCAAGCTCCAGCCCGATTCAGGCGGCTCTCCAGTCTCGCTGATGCTGGAAGACACCTGGGCCGCCGCTCCCGGCGGCGGGGCGCACCGTGTGCTCTTCATCGGCACCCACGGCCAGATTCGCCCCGAAGGCAACGACTGGGTTGTCACGGCAAACGGAGAAGAGACCCGCCACACGCCAGATGCCTCTCCCTTCTTCCACCTCGAAGCCCTCGCCGACGCGCTCACCAACAACACGGACATTCCCTGGTCCGCCGCCGATGCACGCGCCAACTTCGCCGCGTGCCTGGCTCTTTATTCGGGCGGCTAACCAAAGATAATGCAGACGGGTGCGGGGACTTCGATCTTCGCGCCCGTTGCAGTCAGCTTGCCGGTCTTTTTGTCGATCTTGTAGGCGACAATGGTGTCGCTGTTCTGGTTTGCGGCAAAGAGAAAATTGCCTGTCGGGTCGATCGCAAAGTTTCGCGGGGTCTTGCCCTGCGTGGACTCATTGCCGACGGTTGTCAGCTTGCCATCGGCCCCAATGGAGAAAATCGCGATGCTATCGTGACCCCGGTTGGAGCCGTAGAGGAACTTCCCATCGGCGCTCACGTGAATGTCCGCGCACGAGTCCCCATTTTGGAAAGGGCGGGGCAGGGTGGTGATGGTCTGGAGCTCGCGCAGTGCACCCGAGGCTTTGTCCCATGCAAACACCGTGACCGTGCAGTCGAGCTCGTTGATCGAGTAGACAGTAGGCTTCCTGGGATGAAACGCAAAGTGGCGTGGGCCGCCGCCGGGGTGCACCGGGGCAAACGAGGGCTCATTGGCGACAAGCTTTCCCGTTTTCGCGTTGGGCCGAAAGATCTGAATCTTATCCGTGCCCAGATCGCAACCATAGGCGAGTTTATTGCTCGCGTCTAAGTTAATCGAGTGGGCGTGTGGCGCTTCCTGACGGCCTTTATTAGGGCCACTGCCACTGTCCTGAACCGTGTCGGTCGCGGGTCGGAGTGAGCCATCAGGATTCACGGGCAGCATCGCAAACGTCCCGCTGGAGTAGTTGGCGACAAGCACATGGCTCCCCGACTTGAGCACCGAGAGATGGCAGGGATCGGTACCTTGGGAAGACTGCTGGTTCACGAAAGTCAGGGCACCGCTCTCTGCATCGTAGCGAAATGCCGCGATCTGGCCCTCACCCGCCTCCGCTGTGGCGAAGAGCCGGTGGTTCTTGCGATCCGCCGCCAAAAACGAAGGGTTATTGATCTTGGGAATGTTCTGCGGGATGCGCGTCCATGCCCCCGTCACGTCGTCCATGCGAAAGGCATAGACCCCATCGCTCTTGTTGCCATTGGTGTAGGTTCCTACGAATACAATACTCATAGGCGCATTATACCTGCCCCAAGATACGCTACAATAGGCTATGAAGCCGCTGACTGCACTGCCGCCCCTGACGTCGGCTTCGTGGACCTTCGGCCTTGCCTATCTTATCGGCGTTCTGACCTTCTGCCTCTTTGCCAAGAAGCGCCGCTTGCTCACGGAGGGCATAGGGTTTATTGCCATGACAGGGCTGGTTGGGGGGCTGGTTGGTGCCAACCTTGGGCAGTTTCTCGCCACCAGTGGCGGCCCCGGCAAGAGCGTCTTAGGTGGGATTGTGGGCGGCTACTTGGCCGTGATACTCGCCAAAAAACGCCTTGGCCTGATCCGACCCACGGGGGATCTCTTTGCCGTCGCGCTCATGGCTGGGGAGGCCGTCGGGCGCTGGGGTTGCTTTCTGGGCGGATGCTGTGGCGGACGAGAGTGCACGCTCCCGTGGGCCATCGCCGGGCACCATCCCACCCAGCTCTATCTCTCCGCCGCCTGCGCGGTGATCTTTGTCGTCTTGCTGCTCGTCGAAAAGTGGTGCAAGCCTGCCGAGAACGGCCTCTGGTATCTCCAAGGCGTGCTCTACTGCCCCGCCCGCTTCACCGTCGAGTTCTTCCGCTCGGGGGCAGATCGTCATGCGGGCCTTTCCACGGCCCAGTGGGTCTGTCTGGTCGGCCTTGCCTTCTTTATCTACAAGCTCGCCAAGGAGAAACCCTTTGCCAAAGCCGTCGAATAAATTCGCGGCTCCAGAAGAAAAGTCCCCCGTCGGGGACTCCCGAATCTACAGTCCGCGGAGGCGGACTTGACTTCGCTAGCCGGGATTTCAATCCGCGGTGTCGGAGAAACCCTTTGCAACAGTATCAAAACTACCGCTGCCCTCAGTGCGGGATGGCGCTGCAACGCGACCTGCCGTCGCAGGCGTTTACCAAGATCCCGGCGCTTGATGCCATTATCGGAGTGCTGGTTGGCCTCGTTGCCATCGCCACAGGGATCGGTATGATCGGAAGCATTATCGTCTACTTCCGCTACCGCCAACAATACCCCTACTTCTGCATGGGCCTGCTCATCAGCGGTGCCCTCCTCGTGCTCGTCATCCTCGGAATTCTCCTAGTATGCTTTGGGTCAATTGGACGATGACATCCCCCTTCACGGAAGAAACAACCGGCCTTTGCCCGACTTGCTTGCGCTCGGTATCCGCGACGATCTACGAAGACGGTGGGCGTATCTGGATGCGGCAGAATTGCGCACGCCACGGGGAGAGCACGGCGCTGCTGGCGAGCAATGCGGCGGAGTATCTTAGGTTTCGCACCTACGCGGTGGACAGGAGCGCGGGAGGTGGGTGCTGTGGGCCGGGGACGGAGTGTGCGGATGGCCCGCCGACCTGCGTGCTGCTCCTAGAGATCACGCAAGCCTGCAACCTGCGCTGCCCCACTTGCTACGCCGACGCCCGTGGCCATGAGATGATGGACGACACCGAGGCGCGGCGACGGCTCGATAGCTTCTTTCGCACGCAGAGCCGCTTAGACGTGCTGATGCTCTCCGGGGGCGAGCCGACGATTCACCCGCGCTTTATCGAGCTGCTGGACATGGCGCTGGAGTATCCCATTGACCGCGTCGTGATCAATACCAACGGCCTGCGCCTCACGCAAAGCAAGGAGCTCGTCGAGGCGCTGACGGCACGCAAAGAGCGGATCGAGCTGTACTTTTCCTATGGCAGCTTCCGCCCCGAGGTGCATGAGCGGCTCTACGGCAAAGACCTGGTGGCGCGCAAGCAGGAGGCGCTACGGATCGCCACGGATGCGGGGCTTTTTATCAACCTCGTGCCGACGGTCGAGGCGGGGGTCAACGACGATGAGATTGGGGAGCTCTATCGGTTTGCGCTGGCTCATGAGACGATCTGTGGGATTACCTACCAGCCCGTGATGAACAACGGGCGCTACGAGCACGGCTACGATCCCGGCTCGCGGCTCACGCTGACCGGGGTTCTAGAGCGCCTCGTGGCCCAGACCGACGGTGCGCTGTCACTCTCGGACTTTGTGGGGCTCCCCTGCTCCCACCCCGACTGCTGCGTCCTGACCTACGGGATTCTCGACGAAAAACGGAGCACTTTAACGCCCCTCCCACGCCACTTGGACGTGGCGCGCTATCTCGATCTCTTCTCCGACAAGATCAGCTTCTCGGGCTTGATCGAGGGTGCCCTCAAACGCGTCTGGAGCGACACGGTGAACCTGCGCGCAGGCCGCACGCTTCGGGATTTAATGACGCTCTACGCCCACAGCGGCGTGAAGGATTTATTGCCCCTCCGCAACGATCCCCAGGCCGTGGGCCGCCGGACGTTTCGGATCGTTGTCAAGCCCTTCATGGACGCCCACACCTGGGACCAGAAGCGCGTGGATCAGTGCTGCACCAAGCTCCTCAACGAAAACGGCGAGGCCGTCAGCTTCTGCGAGTACAATGTCTTCCACCGAGGCCGCAAGCCCGCTGCCCCAAGTGGTCTACAGCTGGCGGTTCTGAAGTGAGATCCGCCAATTGTCCGCCGGTTGAAAACGGCGGACAATCGGGCGGGTATCATAGTGGTATGATGTCCCGACTTGCCTGCCTCGCGCTCTTGCCACTGGTATTTGTCTCCCCGCGCCCTGCTCTGACGCGGCCACCAGCGAGATTTAAGACCTCAGAGCGCTACACCAAGCGCGATGTGCAGATTCCCATGCGGGATGGCACCAAGCTCTACACCGTGATCTACGCCCCCAAAGACACGAGCGAGAAGCACCCGATCCTGATGGAGCGCACCCCCTACTCGGTGCCCTACGGCGACGATGACTTTGGGCCGGTTGAGGGGAGCTATGCAAAGGAAAACTACATTCTCGTCTTTCAGGATGTGCGCGGGAAGTACATGTCTGAGGGCGAGTACGAGAACGTCCGCCCGCTGAGCCCAGACGGCAAAGGAATTGACGAGAGCTCCGATACCTACGACACGATTGAGTGGCTGGTGAAGAATGTCGCGGGCAACAACGGGAAAGTCGGGATGGTCGGGGTTTCGTATCCGGGCTTCTACGCCGCAGTTGGGGCGGTACGGGCGCATCCTGCGCTCAAGGCGGTCTCGCCACAAGCCCCCGTCACCGACTGGTTCCTCGGCGATGACGACCACCACAATGGGGCGTTTATGCTCCTCGATAACTTTGCCTGGTGCTTTGGCGGCTTCGACTGGCCGCGCGACGGCCCCAGTAAGGAGGAGTTCAACCCCAAGCTCTCCTACGGCTCCAACAACGCCTACGATTTTTATCTGAAGCTCGGGGCCTTGAAACACGCCAACGAGCGCTTCTTCCAGGGCAAGATTCGCTTCTGGAACGACTTAATCGAGCACGATACCTACGATGCCTTCTGGCAAGCCCGCACGCCTCTGCCGCACTTTAAGAACCTGACGCCCGCGTTCTTAGTGGTCGGAGGGTTCTTCGATGCTGAGGATCTCTGGGGGCCGCAGCACATGATCCGCGCCTTGCAAGCCCAGAGCCCCAAGACCCCAGCGTCCGTGGTGATTGGCCCGTGGTCGCACGGGGGCTGGGGCGGCGATGGGAGCCGTTTCCATGACCTGAGGTTTGGGCAGGACACGGCGGCCAAGTTTCGCAACGAGATGGAGCTGCCGTTTTTCAACCACTACCTCAAGGGCAAGGGAGTGCCGCCCGATCCCAAAGTCAAGGCGCGGGTCTTTGCGACGGGCTCGAACCAGTGGCTCGCCTTCTCGGCCTGGCCCCCGAAAGGATTGCCGACGCGCAGCTTCTATCTCCAGCCCGGAAAAGGCCTCGCAACAGCTCCCGTGAGCAACGAGAAAGCCCCGGCAGATCGCTACGTCTCCGATCCCGCCAGCCCCGTTCCCTACACCAATTTCCCCGGGATTCGCCGGGACTCGCGCTACATGGCCGAGGATCAGCGCTTCGCGAGCAAGCGCCCCGATGTGCTCACCTACACCACTGCCCCGCTCACGGCGGACATGACCACCGTGGGCGCGATTGATGTAGACCTCACCGTAGCGACGACGGGTACGGACGCGGACTGGGTCGTAAAGGTCATTGATGTCTCGCCCGAGACGGGAGCAGAGCAGCTGGTGCGCGGCGATGTGTTTCGGGGCAAGTTCCGCAAGAGTTTCCGCAAGCCCGAGCCCTTTGTGCCCGGCAAGCCCACACCGCTGACTTTTGCGCTTGGGGATATTTGTCACACGTTTAAGAAGGGCCACCGCCTGCAAGTGCAGATTCAGAGCAGCTGGTTTCCTTTAGTGGACCGCAACCCGCAGAAGTTCATGAGTATCGGAAAAGCCGACGACAGCGACTTTGTGAAAGCGACACAGACCGTCTTTCACTCCAAGCAGTTCCCCTCACGCGTTCGCTTTACGGTTAAACCATGAAAGACCCGACGGGAAAGGCCTGGGAGGGTTGGGCGTTTACGTTCTGCAAGGCCGCCTTTCTGGTGCTGATCTTTACGGGCAAGTACGCCCTGCTCGCGCTCTCGGGGCTCTCGGCGATTTGCTATATTGTTGCCGCCGCAAAGGGCGTGAAAGAGTGGCGCTGCTGGGCCAAGCCGCCTTGGGTGACGGTTTTCTGGTGCCTCGTGTTTGCCTTTGAGCTGGCACGGCACACGGGCTACTTGCTGCATTTATCCGCCGAGTCGCTGCACCTGCGCTAGCTCCTGGCGGGCCTCGGCGGCGGCGGAGGCTTCTTGGGCCACCCGGCGGGCCGTGTCGGACAGTTCGGCAAAGGCGACGGTCGGCCCGACACCGTCTTCGAGCTGGTGTCCAGCAAGCCCCTCCCGAAGCGTCTCGATCTGCGCCAGAATCTCGGCACGGAGCGCGGCGGCACGCTTGGCGAGTAGCGCCGAGTGCTCGTGGGCCTCTGCACGCCGCTCCAGAGCATCGGCACGGCGAGAGATGGAGTCCGCCGTCACGCGATCCGGCTCAATGAGCGCCTGCTGCTGGAGCTGAGCCGCCTCCAAGCGAAGCGCAGCGGTGTCAAAGGGCTCAAGACGCACACGGGGCAGCTTCTCTATCGCCTCCCCCAGCCCATCGCAGAGAATCCCGCTGTCGCTGCCCCAAAGCTGGCCCAGGCGATATTGGGATCAAGCCCGTGTTTTTTCGCCATGATCAGCTCTCAAGAATCAGCCTGATGTGACTCTGGAAGGTAAGACGGGCTGGTAGGGTAAACTCTTAGACATGCCTTTTTCTGAGATTCTGGGCCAGGAACCCGCGATTGCCACACTCAAAGCCGCACTGGAGCGTGATGCCGTGCCGCAGGCATATCTGTTTGTGGGGCCGGAGAGTGTGGGCAAGACCACGACGGCGCTGGCGTTTGTGCGGGCACTCTTTGGCAACACGCCGGTGCACAACAAGCGCATCGCGGAGAACCAGCACCCCGACCTGACGCGCATCGCCCCCGACGGCGAGCTGACGCGTATCTGGCAGCTCTGGAACCGCCCCGGCCACCCGACCGGCGCTCTGGAGAACCTGAGCTTTGCACCGATCAATGCCCCGCGCCGGGTCTATCTCTTTGAGCGGGCAGAGACGTTTAACGAAGAGTCCGCCAACTCGCTCCTCAAAGCCCTAGAAGAGCCCCCGCGCTATGTCCAGTTTATTCTCTGCGCCCCCAGCGTGACCAGCGTCCTGCCCACGGTTCTCTCGCGATGCCAGGTGGTGCGCTTCTCCGCCGTGCCACGCGAGACGATTCAAAAAGCCCTCACGGCGAGAGATATCCCCGATGCGGCCACACTCGCGGCCTATGCCGAAGGCGCACCGGGCAGGGCCTTTCGCCTCGCCGAGACGGGAGAGCTTCAAGACCAGCGCGGCCAGCTTTTAGACTTAGCGCACCGAGTCGCCCTCTCCCCGCCCATTGCCGCGTTTCGGCTTGCGGAGGACTTGCGAAAGCTCGCCGCCCCGCCAAAAGCCAAGAAAGGCGAAGAGGACGCGGAGGAGAAATCGTCGCGTGGGGACATGGGCCGGGCGCTGGATGTGCTGGCCGCCTGGTACGGTGATCTCTTGCAGCTCTCGCTACGTGGCCCGGATGCGCCTCTTCTCCACACCGACCGCCGCACCCAAGCCCGCGAAGCTGCGTCCAAGTACCGCCCCGAGCAGCTCGCCCAGTGCCTGGAGACACTGTTTGCCTTCCGCCGCCACCTAGCCCGAAATGCCAATGCCCAGCTCGCCACCGAAGCGCTTCTCATGAAGCTCGCTCCAAGATAATAGGATTTTATGCCCCAGTGTTTTTTTATTGATGCCTCTGACAGCGATCTTCAGTTGCTCCCCGAAGACAAGACCCACCACATTGTCAATGTTCTGCGCATGAAGCCCGGCGAAACGGTGCTTCTCCACGATGGACAGAACCGTCGTGCCCTAGCCACTCTGGAGCTCCTGGGTAAGAAGCGTGTCTCCGCGCGGCTCACGAGCGCCTGGGAGCCCGTGAACACCGAGCCCGAGCTGCGCGTGAGGGTCTTTCAGGCGTTCCCGAAAACGGGTGATAAAGTCGAGCAGGTCTTGCAGCACGGCACGGAGCTGGGCGCGGCAGGTTTTGTGCTCTTTCCTAGCGAGCGGGCACAAGCTCGCATGGAAGACCGTGAGCGGATCGCCCGGAAAGTGGAGCGCTGGGAAGAGCTGATCCGCAACGCTGCCGAGCAGTCCGGGCGCGGTATATTGCCGAGCATCACCTACGTCCGCAGCCTCGAAGATGCCCTCGCTTTAGCCAAAGGCCCCCTCGTGCTCCTCGACGAAGGCACTTCCAATCCCTCGTTATCGGGAGCTGGGGGGCAAGAGCTTGGCATCTTTGTCGGCTCCGAAAGCGGCTTTACGGCGCAGGAAAAGAAGGCAATTCTCGGTGCAGGCGCGACAGCGGCCAGCCTCGGGCCTCGCACCCTGCGCACCGAGACCGCCGCCCTCGCCGCTCTTGCCAAGCTCCTCTAGGCTATTCTGGCAGAAACGTCGGGAAGACAACTCCCTCGGGCTCTTGCCAATCGCCACGCACCTGCAAGACGTGCAGCTCACAGTTGCGGGCTCCCCAGCCGTAGACTGTCTGGACGAGTTTTTTGCAGTGGGCCGGGACGAGAAACACGGGGTTGCCAGGGTGCTTGCGGCGCTCCGTAGCGATGAGTGCGGCGGCGATTTCCTCGGTTTGGGCAAAGCCGGGGCCGAGCAAGTTGCTGGCAGGGTGCGCCACGGCAAAGAGAAAGCCACCGATCACACCGTTCTCTTCCCAGACCGAGCCGCTCCAGATTCCCAAGGCATTCTCGAGAAAGTAGGTGTAGTCACGCTCCCGATCTAGCCCCGTCTGCGTTTTTTCGAGCGTCACAAGAGCGGCAATATCGGCAGCAGTGACGGGACGGACGCGAGGATCGGGGGCAGGCAAGCGCGAGGTATCGGCGAGCAACATGTCTTGAAAGAGCATCCGGGGAACAAAGCCTGCGCGGGTGTAGAGTGAGTAGGAGTCTAGGTTCATCGCAGAGGAGACCAAGCGCAGGGGCTTCTTCTCGCTCTCCGCAATCCCGATGACCTCATCGAGCATCTGGCGAGCGATGCCACGACCAAAGTAGTTGGAGTGGGTGTTCACAATGCCTACCGAGAGATGTGTGGGGCGTGGATGATAGAAACACGAACCTATCAGCTTCCCTGTCTGGGTCTCCTCCATCACAATGCAGCAGCCTGGGTCGAGCGCTTCGTAGACCTGGCAGAACACGTCACAGTCTTGGGGATCGCCGGTGAAGATCGCGGACTTGCCGCTGGTTTGGTACCAAGCATTGGTAGACAGTGCAATAAGCTGCGCCTCGGCGGCCCACTCTGAGGGCAAGAGTCGGCGCAGTGTGATCGTTTCCATGGTCCCAGATTCTCTTTTTGATACAAAATGCCCTCTATAGCACCCCCACAACAACCCATAATAAAGGTCTGATGAGGAATGCTTCGCCCAAACAAAAGTTTCAAGGACGCCCCTTTTTGGCGAGCCTCCTACTTCCCATTGGCTTACTTTTTCCAATACTCGCCACGATTTTTGTGGCGCTTCAGTCGGGAACCCCTCTGCCAACGGGACTCTGGATAGCGCAGAGAAGCACTCCCTGGCTCTGGATGGTGGATGTCCTTCCGCTACTGATGGGGCTTCTGGGCCGCTTTCTTGCCACTCCCTCAACCGTCACCAATCGCTACGGGGCTCTCCTGCTGACAGTGCTGGTGCTGATCTGTCTTTTCCCCTCGGGGATGATGCTCTTTGCCTGGCAAGAGGCACGAGGCAGTGTCCGGGCACTCCGTGCCACACGACTAGCGGGCACACTTCAGACAATGGCACTGCGCTCCTATCTCCAGCTCAGCCAGAAACCGGGAAGCGACCTCCGAAAAGACCTTGCACGAATGAGCCAGATTCGTAACGAGATCAAGCAAAGCGCTCCGCTTGCTGTCCAGACCATGGAGCCTGCTTGGCAAGCGTTCTACCAGGAGACGGTTAAGCCGGGCAAGCTAAGCCTGTCCACCGCGCTACGGATGCGCGAGGCGGCAGAGAAGCTCACCCACACCCTGGAAGAAGATGCTCGTGCCAGTGGCAGTGGAACCGCGGATGTTCTCTTGATGGCAGTCCTGGGAACCCTGATCTCCCTGGGACTAATCCTTCAGTTCTTTAGCCAGCTCCGTCAGCTTGAGCAGCAGCTTCAGGCTACCCATAAGCAGCACACGGTTACCAGCAAGCAGCTCGAAGCCGTTAGTGTTCAGCTTGAGGAGGCGAATCGGCGGCTGGAGAGTGCCAACTTGCAACTAGAGCAAACCGCCACGCATGACACGCTGACAGGGCTGAGTAATCGCCGTGCCCTAGAGGAGCGATTTAATATCGAGTGGAGCCGTGCGCTACGCTACAACGAGCCCTTTGCTATACTTTTAATGGACTTAGACTACTTCAAGGCTTACAACGATAGCTTTGGATCTCAGGCAGGCAATGCCGTGCTCCAGACGATTGGGGCACTTCTCCAGCACAGCATCCGTATCTCCGACTTTGCCTCACGCTACGGTGGTGAGGAGTTTCTGGTGCTCCTACCCCACACCGGCGAAGAAGAGGCCGCACGCCTAGCAGAGCGTATCCGTGCGGCGGTTCAGGCGGCTCCGTGGAAGCACCGTGGTGTCACCATCAGCATTGGTGTCGCCGAGCGCACCCGTGACATGACCAAGACCACAGAGCTTCTCGATGCCGCCGATGTGGCACTCTATCAGGCCAAAAAGACCCGCAACCGCGTCTGCCGCAGTCTCATTACCTCTTCCGAGAACCACAAAAAAGCCGCCTGAGCACTTTAGGGCAGCTTCACCGTGAAGGTGTAGGTTCCGGAGCTAAGATTTTCGGTCTTGCCGGGGAGCTCTAGCCGGGCGGTGGTATTGGCAGGAATCGTGACATTGACCGTGGCGCTGCCGCCGCTTTTCTTCCAGCTTGCCGAGACTTTGCCACGGATCGAGTCATAGCTGGCGCTGGCGTGGTTGAGCACGGTGTTGAAGCGCGGCTTGATGGTGAGCTTCTTCCAGCCGGGGCCGTCGGTGTCAATTCCCACCAAGCCCGTCGTAAGCCACTCGCTGACGCAGCCGAGCCAGTAGTGGTTGAAGCTGTTCATCCCGGCGTTCTGGAAGCCTTTCTCCGGTGTCCAGCCGTCCCAGCGCTCCCACATCGTGGTCGAGCCAAGCTTGACTTGGTAGAGCCACGACGGATAGTCATCGTTGAGGACAAGCTGGTTGGCAAGATCGGTACGCCCCACGCCATCGAGGGCAAAGAGCAGAACTGGCGTTCCGATAAAGCCTGTCGCCAGGTGGTTCTTCTTGGCAGCGAGTAGCCCTTCGAGCTGCTTCTGCGCTCCGGCACGTTTCTCTTTGGGGAGCAGCTCCCAGCCCAGTGCCAGCGCGTAGAAGGTCTGCGATGCCTTGCCCTTATCGGTGACGCTGCCATCTTCCCCGACAAACTTCTCGTTAAAGGCGGCTTTGACTTTCTCGGTCAGCACCCGGTAGGCTTTGGCTTCTTCGGGCTTGCCGATAGCCTCAGCCATAATGGCCATGAGCTTGGCGCAGTAGAAATAATACGCCGTGCCATGCACCGCGGACTGCTGCGGCGCATCAAGAAGCAGCCAGTCGCCGTAGGAGCCTACCTGACGGATGCCGTCGGGGGCGACTTTGTTCAGGTGCTCCATGAAGCGGGTCAGCCCAGCCCAGTGTTTTTGAATGGCCTGTGTATCCCGGTACATCTCGTACATGCGGTAGGTGACAACCACACCCGCATCTTCCCACGCCGCGTTGCCTCGGCCCACCATCGAGAGGTAGGGCGCGACATCGGGGAGGGCTCCGTCCGCCCCCTGGCCATCCTCAATCAGATCCACCAGCCACTTGGTGAAAAACGACGCCGTGTCGCGGTTGAGCATCGCGGTCTTGGCGAAGACTTGGGCATCGCCCGTCCAGCCCGCCCGCTCATCGCGCTGGGGGCAGTCGGTGGGCACATCCAGAGCGTTGCCCCGGAAGCCCCAGTCAATATTATCCGTGAGCTTGTTGAGCAGCTTGTTGTCCGAGTCAAATGTCAGTGTGTCGGCCATCGTGGAGTGTACGGCAACTCCCACCACATCTTTTGGTGCAGGCGCGGTGTCGAGGCCCGTGATCTCGACATACTGAAAGCCATGGAACGTGAACTTGGGCTCTAGGACCTGGGTGCCGCCTTTTAAGATATACGTGTCCGTGGCCTTTGCCGCCCGCAGGTTTGTAAAATATGCCGTCCCATCGGGGTTCAGGCGCTCTGCGTGACGCACCGTGACCATCTGCCCTGGCTTGCCCGTGACCGTGAGCTTGGCCCAGCCGGTGAGGTTCTGCCCAAGATTGTAGACAAAAGTCCCCTTCTTAGGCTCGGTGCGCACGATCGCGGCAATCCGTGCGGCGGGTCGAATCGGCTCACCGGGGTGTGCCTCGACGGCAATCGGGAGATTGGTCAGCGTCTGCACCGGCTTCCAGTCCGTCGCCGTCTTGCGCGTGTCCACCTCCTCGCCCATCAGCATGTCTGAAGTCAGAATCTGCCCGTAGGCCCACTGCCAGTCCTGCCCCGTACCCACCGTCGCCGTGGTGCCATCGGTGTACTCGATATTGAGCTGGAGCTTGAGGCGCGGATCGCCCTCATAGTAGCGCCGCCGTCCGGTGAAGGCCAAGTAGCTCGCGTACCAGCCATCGCCGAGCTGTGCCTGAAGCTCATTCGCTCCTACGGTGAGCTGCTTGGTGACGTCGTAGGTCAGGTAGTGAACGCGCTTCTTGTACTCCGTCCAGCCCGGCGAAAACACATCGTCGCTGACAGGCTTGCCATCGAGCCCCAGCTCATAGACCCCGAGCGCCGTCGCGTAGAGCAGTGCTCTCTTGACCGGCTTCTCGACGCGAAACGTGTTGCGGAAGTGGGGCGGTGGGGTCATGGCGTTATTGCCACTGCCACCGGGCTCCGCCTTACCCCAGGGTGCCATCCCCGCGGCCCCTAGAATCTTCACGGGCTCCCAGGCACGCCGTGCGACACTGCCTTCCCAGCTCTTGCCGGTTGGATACTCTTTCCCATTGACCACAAGCTTGGCGATCAGCCCCGCGGGGTTGGGCGCATCCCCCTCATTGGTAACCGTCACCACCACTGTGTTCGCGCCCGCCACCAGCAAATCTTTAAGATCGTAGGTGTTATAGACCTTCCAGTCGCTCCCCTTGGCGGTGGCGAGGTTCTTTCCGTTCACCGCCACCGCATAGCTATTGTCCGCCGTCAGCGCGATCCGGGCGCTCGCTCCAGTGGGGGCATCGAACTGGACACGGAAGCTGCGCTTGCCCACGGGCGGGTTCTCCGGGTCGCTCGCCAGCCAGATCCAGCTCGCCCCCTCTAGCGTGATGGGCGGCAGTGCACTGGCAACTTTGGGCAGCGCGGCCTGAATCCACTGCGCCTTCCAGTCATTCGCGCCAAGGCCCTTGGTCCAGTGCGCCAGGCTACTGACACTGCTCTTGCCCCTCGCATCCCACACCTTTACCTGCCAGAACGCCTGCTGGCCACTGTCCAGCGCTTGGCCATCGTAGGGGATCTGAATGGTCTCATCGGAGAGCACTTTCCCCGTATCCCAGAGATCTGCTTTGCCCGGTGCGGTGCCCACCATGATCTGGTAGGCGGTCTGCTTCTGGCCTTTTTCCTTGCTCTCGACGATCCACGAGAGGCGCGGCTTGGCGAGATCTATGGCCAGCGGGTTGGTCTTGTACTCACACCGCAAGCGACTCACGGTGAGCGCGGCATGAGCAGGCGCAGTTATTGAGACAGAGGCAGCCACCAGTGCAGTGACGGCAAAACGGGATTGACGAGTCATGAGGGGATTATAGCATGGGAACCAAAAACGGTGGTCATTCCATAAGTCTACTCTCTGGGGGCTGTCTTAGTCACCCAACAGAGCGCCCCAAGCACGCCCACAATGCCCGCGAGCAAGTAGAAAATGCTCCCGTACGAGCCGGTGCGCTGGTAGACTTGGGCAAGAAGCACGGGGCCAAGCGCAGACGCTAGAACCGTGAGGAGCTGCGCGGCACCCTGGATCTTCCCGAGGTGCGCGCGACCAAAAGCGTACGCCCAGAACGAGAAAAAGAGCACCATCACAAAGCCCCCCGCCACGCCAAGCAGTACGGAGATTCCCATGACGAGGCCGAGTGAGCGGGCCAGTGGGAGCAGCCCCAACCCCAGCATGAGCAGCAGCATCGCGATTGCCATCAGGCGATTGAGCGGCATTTTTGTGGCGAGAAACCCACCAAGGAAGTTGCCGATCAGCCCGGTCAGCGCCGTGATCGCGAGTGTCGTGTGGTAGACACTCACGGCAAAGCCTAGCTCTTTTAAGACGGACTCGTTAAACAAACCGATGCCCGAGGCGATCAGCCCGTAGAGCGCGCTGGAGAGCCCCATCACCCAGAACGCAGGGGTGCGTAGCGCCTCGGTGAGAGTCACCCCGCCACCCCCCTCCCCCGGCCCCTCCCCCAGCCCCTCCTCCCGACCCCGAGAGGAGGGGGGATTTTTGACCAGAGCTAAAGCAAGCGGCGCGAGGATGAGCACCAATGCCCACCCGATCCCTGACCAGGCGACGCGCCAGCCGCTTTTCTCGATCACCGCCCCAACTCCCGGAAACGCCGCCATAAACCCGATGGTCATCACGACGGTATAGATCGCCATCGCCTTCGCTAAGCCGGTCTTGAACCACTGCCCCACCATCGCCAGGCTTACCACGGAGAGCGCACTCTGGCCCAGTCCACGGATCAGAACCAGAAAAACAAAGAGTAGCGTGGCCTGGGTAGACTTTCCCATCGCAATCACGGTCGCGCCTAAGAGCAGCGCAATCGCTGTCAATACCACCCGGCTCCCGAGCTTGTCTAAGAGTGAGCCAATTCCGATACAAAACAGCGAGCCGATCAGCGTTGCCCAGAGATTGAGATCCGCATAGGCCACGCGCTCCAAGCCAAAGTCCTTGAGCAGCGGCTCCGTGATCAGCCCAA
>NZ_CBAYMC010000071.1:0-17483 GCF_964826245.1 Armatimonas sp.
GGAGAGAAACTCAATGAGCTGAGGCTTGGCCACGGAGAAGCTCGCGCGGCAGAAATAGTAGCCTGCATAGCCCAGAGTGAGCAAGAGCAGTGCTTTGGCGGGTGGGGAAATGATTGGTCGCACGCCCTTAGTATAACTGCCTAGAGGCCACTTAGGTTAATCTCTGTTTAAAATATGCGTCCTATATTTCATAGTCTTCCCAAATTTCACAGTCTTCCTAAGCCCTCGGAGTGGTGTAGAATAAGACTATGACGATGCGTGCATGGAAATGGTCTTTGATTAGTCTGGGGCTGGCGGGCTGTGCGGGGACAAGTCCTAACCTCTCCACGCCCCAGATGCAGACTCCTTCGCTGGGGGGAGGACTGGGTGCTCGCGCGGTGGCAAGCCCCTCGCCGGGAGCGGTGGCCGAGGCAGCGCTTCCTCCTCTGGAGGTGGTCAAGACGCCCGAGGCGACTTTTGTGCAGCCCCCGTATCTCCAGCTAGGGAACCGGCCTGCGCTGGGGCAAAAGACCGAGGGGCTGGAGCTGCTCTGGATCGCGCCTGCGGATGCAAAACTGGAGGAGTGGAGCGTCGAGACGCGCTCTTTGAGCTCTACGGGACCTGCGGGAAGCTGGAAGAAGATCACGGGCAAGCTTAGCGCAAAGCCCGTGGCGGTGGGAGTGATTAAGCCCGAGGTCGTGGTGAGTGCACCGCTCGAGGGACTGATCCCTGGAAAGCTCTTTGACTACCGCATCTCCAAAGCCGACAAGCCCGTCTTTGCCGCCCGCGCCCGTGCCCGCAAGAGCGCCAAAGAGCCACAGCGCTTCGTGGTCTTTGGGGACTGTGGACAAAACTCCGAGGGCCAGAAGAAAGTCGCGGCGCAGACCCTGGCGGCCAAGCCGGATTTTGTCTTTATCACCGGCGATATTGTCTACGGCAAGGGGCTGGCGAGCGAGTACGTGAAAAACTACTGGCCGATCTACAATGCCGAGGCGGTGACTCCCGATGGCGTGCCGCTCCTGCGCTCTACTCTCACGATTGCTTCGCCGGGCAACCACGATATTCGCTCGACGACGCTGGAGAAGACGACCGATGGCTTTGCCTACTTCTACTACTGGAACCAGCCGCTCAATGGCCCGATCGTCAGTAATACTAAGTTCGCCTCGCCGCTGGGTAGTGCGGATACGAAAGCGTTTCTCACGGCCTCGGGAGAGCGCTACCCGCGCATGGCAAGCTTTTCGTACGACTATGGCAACGCCCACTGGACCGTGCTCGATGCCAATGCCTACATGGACTGGACCGATCCTGCCCTCAAGCAATGGGTCGAGAGCGATCTGAAGGCGGCGCAGAAAGCCACCTGGCGTTTTGTCGCGTTTCACCAGCCGCCGTTTAACTCCAATAAAGAGCACTTCAATGACCAGTGGATGCGAACTCTTGCGCCGCTCTTTGAGAAATACGGTGTCTCCGTGGTCTGGGCGGGCCATGTCCATGACTACCAGCGCAGCTACCCCCTGACATTTCTGCCCGAGAAACCACGCGATGCGGCGGGAGCCGTTGCAGGTAAAATCACGCTGGATAAGACCTATGATGGGGTAAAAAATACCAAGCCCACGGCCCCGATCTATATCGTCTCGGGAGCGGGGGGAGCCGGGCTCTATAAAAATATCGAAAAGGGCAAGCTACAAGACTTCACCGCTAAGTACATAGACGATACTCACTCACTCACCATCGTGGATCTCACCGACAAAAAGCTCGTCGCCCGGCAAGTCGCCGCCGACGGTAAAGAACTCGATACCTGGACAATAACCAAATGACACAACAACCCACCGCGCCTACGGGCCCCTTCTCTCTGCCAGCACTGGCCTACGCTCCTGCTGCTCTGGAGCCGCACATTGATGCACAGACCATGCAGATTCACCACGACAAGCACCATCAGACCTATATCACGAATCTCAATAATGCTGTCGCCAAGCTACCAGGTGGCAGTAAGCTAACCTCTGCCGAGGTGCTACTGAAAAACTTAGAGCGCCTTCCCGAAGACAGCCGCGCTGCAGTTCGCAACAACGCCGGGGGGCACGTGAACCACACGATCTTCTGGACTCTGATGAAGCCAAACGGGGGTGGCGCTCCCACCGGCGCGATTGCGGATGCAATTAAAGGCAGCTTCGGGGATTTTGACAAGTTCAAGGCGGCATTTGAGGACGCGGGCCTGAAGCGCTTTGGTAGCGGCTGGGTCTGGCTCTCGGTGAAGAAGGGCAAGATGGAGCTGGCCTCCTATCCGTATCAAGACACCCCGATCTTAGACGGCGGCTTCCCAATCCTGGGCAACGATGTCTGGGAGCACGCCTACTACCTGAAGTACCAGAATAAGCGCGTAGACTACCTCAAAGCCTGGTGGAACGTGGTCAACTGGGACGAGGTCAACAATCGCCTCAAGATGGCACGCTCATGAGCCAGCGCTCTGCCAATGAGGCCATTCGTCATGCGGTGATCGGGACGGGGGGCATGGGAAGCAACCATGCCCGCTCGTTTGCGGCGATTCCCAACTGTGAGGTTGCAGCACTCTGTGACCTCGACCCTACCCGGCTGAGTGGTGTGGCGGCAAAGCTGCCCAACAAAGAGCGGGTCAAGACCTACGACGACTACCGGCGCGTGCTCGAGGATCAGAGCATTGACTCGGTCAGTATCGCAACCTGTGATCACTGGCACACCCCGATTGCGCTTGCGGCGCTGATGGCGGGCAAGCATGTCTATGTGGAGAAGCCCTGTGCCCATAATATCCACGAGGCTAACTTATTGGTCAAGGCGGCGGCACAGTACAAAAAATGTGTTCAGCACGGCACCCAGCGGCGGAGCTGGAGTCTGCACAAGGCGCTCGTCAAAGCGCTGCGTGAGGGCGTGATTGGCAAGGTCTACACGGCCAAAGTGATCAATAACCAGCTTCGGGAGCCTATTGGTCGCAAGCCGGTCAGCGCGCCGCCTGCCGGAGTAAACTACGACCGCTGGCTCGGCCCCGCCCCCAAGCACGACTTCACGGAGAACCGCTGGCACTACAACTGGCACTGGTTCTGGGACTATGGCACCGGCGATCTGGGCAACGATGGTATTCACCATCTCGATGTCGCCCGCTGGGGTCTTGGGGTGGGCTACCCAAAAGCCGTGATCTGCTCCGGGGCGCAGTACTTCTACAACGATGACCACGAGACCCCCGACACGCAGACGGTGATCTACCAGTACGAGAGCTGTCAGATTCTGTATGAGATGCGGCTCTGGACGAACTACGGTATCGAGGGCGGCGAGGAAAACGCGGCGGTCTTCTACGGCACCGAGGGAATGATCGTGGACGGGGCCAAAGGAATCACGGTCATGCGTATAGATAAAAAGCCCGTCACGATCACCGGAGGCAAAGAGAGCAACTTCGCGGATTTTATCGCTGCGGTGCGTGTCGGCGACCCGAGCAAGCTCAGCGCCCCGATCACCGAGGGCGCGATCTCTGCCGTGCTCTGCCACTTAGGCAATATCGGTACACGCCTGGGCAACCAGCACGTGGAGTACGACCCGGTGACTCAAAAGATCACCAAGTGCGGGGGGCGCGAAGCCGAGGCCAATCGCCTTCTCACCCGCACCTACCGCAAGGGCTACGAGCTACCCTACAAAGGCTAGCGCCGTCGTCCTAGCTTTCCCCGGTCGGGGTCGCCTTCGGGGCGTGCGCCCGTGACGGGCGTATTGGCCTGTACTTCTACCGAGGAGGCTGACCCCACGGAGGCTGCTGCGCTCTGGAGAAGAGTCCGAGTCTCGGGGGCAGTGGGCTGCTGAAGGGTGCCGCTCAGCAAGATCGCATGGGGTACAGGGCGTGAGGGCAGATCTTTGGCAGTGTGGCCCGTGGCGATAATCTTACTGTCAAAGACGATACTCGTGGAGAAGCCCGAGTCCATCAAAATAGCCTCATGAACCCCGGCGGCGGCGGCACCACGGGCCATCATCTCCGTGGTGATAACATCCATCGTCGCGCCCAGCACGACCTCGCCTTTATCCGTAACCCCAAAGAAGGCACGCTTGCGGGGGTCGTTGAAGTCGCGTGCTGCGTAGGGAGCGATCTCTTTTTTGGTGCGGGCAACCCCGTTATGGACGATCCACGCGCCGCCCAGAAACACATCGCTCATGTCCACCATTAGGGAGAGCAGGCTGACTTCGTTGTTGTAGGCGTAGGGATTGAAAGGGACAATGGCGATCTTTTTGGGCCCCCAGACCACCAGAGGTCGGTTCCAGATACGCGGCATCCGAAGCTTGTCTTCATCGGCGAAGAAGGCGTTCTCCACTTGGGTGCGACAGGGGCCGATCAGCGCATTGTCTACGGAGCGCAGGTCGGCGTTGACAAAAAATGTCCCATTCATCCCCGCGACGGCTCCGGGCACATCGCGAATGAACTCTCCCACGGACTTGCGCCCCGTGTCCGTGGCGCGTACCGAGATGGGCTTGCCACCTTTGACCATCGCTAGCCGGATGCCATCGAAAGTGCCGGTCTGGAGTGTGACGGGGCCAGAGGAGAGGTCACGTTCAAAGACCGTGGCAGGGGCATCAATCACAAGCTGCTGGCACTCCGCCCAGGCTTTCCTCAAGCGGGTGTGGATGTAGCGATTCACGGCGAGAATATTGGGGGACTGCTCCGCCGCGCCATTTTCCACGGTGAAGCCTAGTGTGTAGCCGATCTGCTGCGCCAGAGCGAACGTCTCCGCATCGCCGCGACCCTCTGGGTAGGCAACATAGGGGATTGGGTGTCCGAGCCTATCTTCGAGCGTCTTTTTAGAGTCGTAGAGCTCGGACTGCTGAACGTCAAGCGGCTTTTTCTCAAACTCGCCGGGGTGGGTGACGGTGTGTGAGCCAATGGTCACTAACTTTTCGGCGTCGAGTTTCTTGAGAGTGTCCCAGTCCATCTTTGGGTGTGGGCCTTTTTTATTGCCCACAAACGCCGTGTGCACAAACATCACCGACGGAATCTTCTTGGACTTCAGAAGCGGATAGGCATTGTTGTAGAAGCCCTGGTAGTTATCATCGAAGGTCAGCAGGACGGATTTTTCTGGCAAGGTATCACCGCGCACTAGGTGCTGGTGAAGCTGCTCCGCACTGATAAAGGTCGCGCCTTGGTTCTCGAGAAAGGCGATCTGAGCTTTGAACTCCTCCGCCGTACAGTCGAAAAAGACCGTTTTCTGGCGGCTACTGGCGACAATATCGTGGTACATGATCACCGGGATACGGCGGTTTTGCGCACGGGGAGAGAGGGTGGCAAAGAGGGTTGGATCAAACGGCTGGGGAGTGGCGGGTGCGACGGTTGCTGGGGGGCTACTGACGGGATCTTCCCGGGAGGGGCACGACGACCCCCCCAGAGCCAGCATCGCAAGAGCCAGGAGGCTAAAGGACTTCTTCATGCAGCTTTTAGTATACCCTGTCTTAATTTCCTTATTCCGGCAGACGCTCGATCAGATCCCGAAACTCCTGCGCATCTTCAAACTGCCGGTAGACGGATGCAAAGCGCACGTAGGCAACCGTGTCTAGCTGGCGGAGCTTCTCCACCACGAGCTCTCCCAACGCGCGGGAGGCCACTTCGCGCTCAGCTTGTTTATAGACAACACGCTCTATTTCCTCAACGAAAAGTGAGATCGCCTCATCGGTGACAGGGCGTTTCTTGCATGCCAGCTCGATAGCACGCCGGAGCTTGTTGGGCTGAAACGGCTCACGGGCACCGTTGCTCTTGATCACGAGGAGTCGGAGCTCTTCTACTTCTTCAAAAGTGGTAAAGCGACCCTGGCAAGCTTCGCACTCCCGTCGCCTCCGGATCGCGGCCCCATCGCGGATGGGGCGTGAGTCGAGGACATGGTCTCTGTCTAGGGTGGCACAGTAGGGGCATCGCATCGTGGTTTATAGGCTCTGATTCTACCTGAACTTCTGTCAGACTGGTACGTCTGCTAGGTATATTGTCATGTAATAAGTGCCGATAACAGAGAGGAACTAGGTTAGAGGAAAGCCAGTTGTGGTATAACCTATAATTATTACCAGGGTAATCTCTGAGGGATCATTGTTGTTATGAGTCTTGAAAATGCACCACAGGACACACCACTTACCGATGTGGTTGAGCGAACTCCTTCGCTTAGGCGTGCGTATGTCCTCTTTATGGATATCATTGGGTTCAGTCGTCTGAAAACTGCCCAGCAGGTTGCGGCTCAAAAAGAGCTCTCCCGTATGGTGCAGGAGATGCCGGAAGTCATCGTAGCCCGTGCGGACACCGATAGCTTTATCGCGCGTCCAACCGGAGATGGCATGGCACTTCTTTTCTTTAAAGACCTGCTCTCTCCTCTGCGCTGCGCTCTGCAGATCCACCAACATCTCAAATATAACGCGGCTGAGATCAAGCAGACCATTGGCACAGACATCAAGATGCGAATGGGGGTTCATGCCGGTGAAGTCACCCTCGTGGAGGACTTAAACCGGAACCAGGATGCGGCGGGTGAGGGCATTATCACCGCACAGCGCATCATGGACTTGGGCGATGAAGACCATATCCTGCTCTCGTCTGAAGTGGCGAAGGTGCTCAAGGGAATCGAGCCCTGGGCCAACTACCTCACGGATCTGGGTGAAGTGCGGGTGAAGCACAAAGTGGTGGTTCATGTCTACAATCTCTACGGGCGTCTGGATGGGCCGTTCTGTGGGAACCCCTCAAAGCCCAAGAGCATCTCCGAGGACTCACGTAATCGTGCCAAAGAGGCGCGTGCACAGCGCCCTAGCTTCGGTGACATGATGTTGCCCTATAAGAAGCCTATTATCACTTTGTTGGTACTAGGGGGCATTGGCTATGGTGGCTACTCCTACAATGAGAAAACAAAGGATGCCAAGAACCCTAAGGGCGGCCTGGTTAAGAAGTTTGAGGAGCTGAAGGCACAACTGACTCCTAAGCCAGGTGCTCCTCCCAAGAAGTATCCCAAGTCGTCAAAGGGTGGCTCCACGGGCTCAGGCAAGTCCAGCGGTGAGGGAAAAAGTACAAGTAGTGGCTCAGGTGGAGCAAGCAGCAAGATCACCGTTCCTCGCGTTATCGGTGATGATATCGGATCCGCCGAACAGACACTGCTTGACTCGGGCTTCCGTGTGGCAAAAAAGCCAATGGCAAGTAAGGCGCCCGCGGACCAAGTGGTTCAGCAATCTCCCAAATCGGGGAGCAAGCTTGCTGCGGGGGCGACCGTGAAGATCTGGTTCTCCAGCGGCGCTAAAGACGAAGAAGAAACCACGAAAGATCCCAGCGAAACTACCAATAGCGGCGAAGAGACCAAGCCCGAGGAAGGCAGCGAAAAAGAGGGGGGCGCGTCATCGGGCAACGATGGTGGCGAGGAATAGTTGGCTGCCATGTCTGGCACAATCGAGGGGATGCTACGGCGTATTCCCTTGTTTTCTGGTCTAACCGATGAGGAGCTAGCTCCTCTTGCCCTGCGCTGTCGGCGGCGCGTTTTTCCTCCACGTGAGGCACTGTTTCATGAAGGTGATGCGGGAGAGACGCTCTATCTGATTCTCTCGGGCCATGTGAATATCCAGCGTACGACTCCCGATGGGGGGAGTGTTCATGTGGCACGGCGCGGCCCTGGTGATCACTTTGGGGAGCTCTCGCTTTTCGACGATCTGCCACGCTCTGCCGATGCCATTACCGATACCACAAGCGATTTACTGATGCTGGATCGGCGCGAGCTCTTGTACTTTTTAGAGACCCACCCGCAGGTCTCGTGGGAGATCATTCGCACACTCTCTGCCCGGCTACGCGAGGCCTCAGATCGCATGGTTACCAGTGAGACCCGCGATGTTCTTGCGCGTCTTGCTGCCTGTTTGCTGGAGAGTGCCGAGGCCACGACACCCGACACACGGGGCCATATCTCGCTCAATAGCGTCTCGGATGGCCGTCTTGCGGTGCGCATTGGAGCCACCCGTGAGACCGTCAATCGCCGCTTGGCCCGTCTAAAGCAGATGGGGATTCTCCGCCGCGATGGTAGCACGATTGTCTTGCTCAGCACAGATCGTCTCCGTCAGCTCTGCTAACGGAGACTTGACAGCGGATTCACTTTGGCCTATACTTCTGGCCTGTAGCGATGCAAATAACTCAAACATACCGTCGCCGCGTCCGTCGTCCCTTCGAGGTCACGGGCTAGGCGCATCAAAAACGCGAACCGTGACCGGAAGGGAGTGACCTTTCTGGTGAGCGGCTACGCGTTTGGGGGCATCGAAAAATCGTGTTTGGCGTGGCCGCAGGGGAAACCCTGGCGGCTTTTTTTGTTTTACGACCATGAAAAAAATAGCAATTGTTGGTGTAACAGGATACGGCGGCGGGGAGCTGGCACGGCTTCTGGCGCGGCATCCGGGTGTCGAGGTGACGCAAGTGATCTCCGATAGCTCGGCAGGCAGGCCACTCGCCAGCGCGTTTCCCGGGCTGGCGGGAACCAAGCTGGGCGCGCTGGTCTGCGAGAAAAAGGGCGAGGAGATCACGGCTGATGTCGTCTTTCTGGCCCAAGAAAACGGCTACGCCATGACAGTCGCCGGGGCACTTCTGGCAGCAGGCAAGCGCGTGATTGATCTGTCGGCAGACTTCCGACTCACCGACACGGCGGCTTGGGAAAAATTCTACAAGATGCCTCCTGCCGCGCCCGAGCTTCTGGCACAAGCCGTCTACGGAATGCCCGAGCTGGTGGGAAAAGATGCCATCGCCAACGCGTGGCTCATCGCCAATCCGGGGTGCTATGTCACGGCGAGTAGCCTCGCGCTCGCGCCGCTCGTGAAGCAGCACGGACTCTCCGGGATCATCATCGACGCGAAGTCTGGGGTCAGTGGCGCCGGGCGCTCCAAGTCCGACACGATCTACCGCTACGCCGAGATGAACGAGACCGTCCGGCCTTATGCGGTTGGCGGCGGCCACCGGCACACGCCCGAGATCGCGCAAAATATCGGCGCGAGCGTCCTCTTCACCCCGCATCTGGTTCCGATGACGCGCGGAATTCTGGCGACCTGTTATGGGGCTACCAAAGCCAGCGCCGCCGAGCTCACCGAGACGCTGAAGCAGTTCTATGCCGACGCACCGTTTGTCGTGGTGCGGGAGCCGGGTGACTGGCCGTCTACGAAGGACGTCGCGGGCTCGAACTTCTGCCACCTCGCCGTCGCTTCCACCGGGGAGCAGGCAATTGTCGTTTCCGTGATCGATAACCTTGTCAAGGGCGCGGCGGGACAGGCGATTCACAATATGAACATCATGCTCGGCTTCGACGAAACCGCCGGGCTCGAAGGAGGCGGTCTGTGGCCGTAACATTTCCAAAGGGTTTTGTAGCCGCAGGGGTTGCGGCGGGGATTAAGAAGAGCGGCGCAAGAGATGTGGCGCTGCTTGTTTCGACCAGCGGCCCGGTGGCGGTGGCGATGGTGGGAACTCAAAACCAGGTCTGTGCACCGTCGGTGAAGCGCAACCGAGGCCTCGTGCCGGGGATGATTGACGGGGTCGTGGTAAACGCCGGATGCGCCAATGTCGCCACCGGCCCGGAGGGAGTCGCCAACAACACGCAGATGGGCGCGGCACTGGCGGGCAAGACCTTGCTCACCGCCAGCACGGGCGTGATCGGTGTCCAGCTTCCCCAGGCCAAGCTACTGGCGGGAATCGCCGCCGCCGAGGCCGCGCTCTCGGAGGATGCCAGCGCGGACTTTGCCGAGGCGATCATGACGACCGACTTGGTGCCCAAGACCGCACAGACGGAGCTTACCCTGGGCGGCACGACTGTCCGGATCGGCGGCGCGTGCAAGGGCAGTGGGATGATCGCGCCGAACATGGCGACCATGCTGGCTTTTCTCACCACCGACGCCGATATCTCCCCCCAAGCCCTAGACACTGCCCTGCGCCTCGCGGTGGCCGTCAGCTTTAACTGTATGACGGTAGACGGCGACACCTCGACCTCTGACCAGTGCATCCTGCTAGCGTCGGGCGCGGCGGGCAACGCGCCTCTCGCAGAGTCCGAGTTCGAGGCTTTTGTCGCCGCGCTCTCCGACGTTTGCATCACGCTCGCCAAGAAAGTGGCCCGCGATGGCGAGGGAGCGACGAAATTGGTGGAGGTCCGTGTGACGGGCGCACCCAGTGAGGCGGATGCCAAGAAAGTCGGACGCACGATCGCCGAGTCTCCTCTCGTCAAGACCGCGCTCTTTGGAAACGACCCGAACTGGGGGCGCCTGATGATGGCCGCCGGACGCGCGGGCGTCCCGTTTGACCCCGAGCGCGCCTCGGCGACGCTCGCAGGCATCGAGGTCTTCAAGAACGGCGTCCCCACGAGCTTCGACAAAGCCACGGCCTCCGAAGCAATGAAGGCTGATGAAGTCTTGGTTACCGTAGATTTAGGTGCAGGTGAGGGTAAAGCAACTTTCTATACCTGTGATTTCTCCTACGAGTATGTCAAAATCAACGCAGAGTACACGACGTAGCACATAAAGGGACAGCAATGAAGCGAGCGATTCTAGTTGCAGTGATAACGGCACTGGGCGGGGCAAATGCCCTTGCGACACCGGCGAACAAGGCGGCTCTGAGCGTGCGCTACGGGCGGTTCCTACCCGCACGCCTCGACGCCTGCGTGACCTGCCACCAGAGTGCTCCCGGCACCAATCAGGGGGTGACTCTCGAAGAGTTCCCACACAACTCGTTTGGCGCACGCCTCAAGGCCATCGCCGACGTTCTCAAGAAATCTGGGCAGCGTGCTGACCTTGGGCGGCGGGCTGAGAAGATCGCGGGCGAGGACAGCGATGGCGATGGCGTGGCCAATGAGACCGAGCTCCTGCTGGGCCACAACCCCGGCGATGCCAAAGACAAGCCCATCACGGCGGAGCTGGCCGGACTGGCGAAGCTCAAGCCTGCCTTCACCGCCTTTCGCAGCGAGTATCGTTGGCAACCCTTTGAGAGCGTCGTCGCACCTGCGGTGCTAAGCAAGGGGGGTAACCCCATCGATGCTTTCCTTGCCGTCGAGCAGCAGAAACGGGGGCTGGCCGTCCAGCCACCTGCCGACAAGCGAACACTCCTGCGGCGGGCGACCCTGGATCTCACGGGGCTCGTGCCAACGCCAAAAGAGATCGAGGCGTTTCTGGCGGACAAATCGCCGGGTGCCTATGAGAAAGCCGTAGATCGCCTGCTAGCATCGCCGCGGTATGGCGAGCGCTGGGGGCGGCACTTTATGGATGTCTGGCGGTACTCGGACTGGGCGGGCTGGGCCGATGGCGGGCAGATTCGCGATAGTCAGCCGCATATCTGGCGCTGGCGGGACTGGATTGTCGAGTCGCTCAATGCCAACAAGGGCTACGATAGGATGGTTCAAGAGATGCTCGCCGCCGATGAGCTGGCCCCCGCTGACCCACAAGCGCTCCGGGCCACGGGCTTTCTGGCGCGCAACTACAAATTGCTGAGTCGGGAGCAGTGGCTAGAGGACACGGTCAACCACACGTCGAAGGCGTTTCTAGGGATCACGATGCACTGTGCCAAGTGCCACTCGCACATGTACGACCCCATCCCGCAGACCGACTACTACAAGTTCCGAGCGATCTTCGAGCCACACCGGGTGCGCCAGGATCGCGTGCCCGGTGAGCTAGACACCGCCAAAGACGGCCTCCCACGGGTCTACGATGCGGACCCTAAAGCACCGACCTATCTCTTTGTCCGTGGCGATGAGCGCAATCCGGATAAGTCGAAGGCTCTGGAGCCGGGTGTCCCGGAGGCGCTCGGGGGCAAGCTCACGATCCAGCCCGTGGCGCTACCCGCCGCCGCTACCGCGCCGGACCGACGGGAGTTTGTCCAGCGTGATCTACTCAGCGCCAGCAACGTCGCGCTCCTCGCTGCCTTCCGGGCGCAGGCCGCCAAGCCCAGCCCCCTCGCCGATGCTGAGGTAGTGCTGGCGCAGGCAAGACACAAGGCGCTCTTGGCCATTCTTGAAGTCGAGACAACCAGCACCAAGGCCGCTGCGGAGCTGACGGTCCAAGCCCAGCGTGAGGTCGCCGTCGCCGAGGCACGCAAGAACGTTCTCGCCGCCGATGCGAAGAAGCGCCCCGAGGCACAGAAAGCGCTGGAGACTGCGGAGGCCGCGCTCAAGCAGCCGCTCACGGCCAGCTACACACCGCGCTTTACGGCCTACCCTGCTGAGAGCTCGGGGCGGCGGCTGGCGCTGGCACGCTGGCTGACGGACAAGCAGAACCCACTGACAGCACGCGTCGCGGTCAACCATGTCTGGCTACGGCACTTCGGGCAGGCGCTCGTTCCCAGTGTCGCCGACTTCGGGCGCAATGGCCGCAAGCCCACTCATCCCCAGCTCCTGGACTATCTGGCGGATCGGTTCATGGCCAGCGGCTGGGACCTCAAGGCGCTCCACAAGCTGATTCTCACCAGCGCCGCCTACCAGCGCGACAGCCACGCGACGCCCGAGAATCTCAAGCGCGACCCCGACAACCTCTACCTCTGGCGCAAGAGCCCCCTTCGCCTGGAGGCCGAGGCTGTCCGCGATAACGTGCTCTTCGCCGCCGGGCACCTTGATGAAACACGAGGGGGCGCTGAGATCGACCAAAACGCTGCCCTGACATCGCAGCGCCGGAGTATCTACCTCCGAAACGCCGCCGAGAAACAGTCCGAGCTGATGCAGATCTTCGACGGCCCCAGCGTCACCGAGTGCTACGAGCGCAAGCCATCGGTCATGCCCCAGCAAGCCCTTGCGCTTGCCAACAGCGAGCTGGCCCTGCGGGAAGCCCGTGCGCTGGCAAAAGAGCTGGCCAACCTCTCCCACCCCCAGCCCCTCCCTCCCCCGAGCAGTCGTCCCTCCTTGGGGAAGAGAGGGGAGCCAGACAGTATCGTTTCCCCTTTCCCACGCCCAGAGGGCACCCGGAACGAGCGCCTGGGAGAGGGGCTAGGGGAGAGGTTATCCAACGCGCCCATCTTTGTCAAGAACGCCTTCGAGCGGATTCTCTCCCGCCCGCCAAGCACAACCGAGGCCCAGGAATGCCTGCGCTTTCTGGCGGTCGGTGGCGAGGCCAGCCTTCAGCGACGCTACGAGAACCTGGTGCTGGTTCTCTTCAATCACAACGACTTCGTGACGGTGAGATGAGAGCTTTTAACCTCTCCTCCCCAACCCTCCTCTCCCGGGCAGTCGCAAGCTCCTTGGGAAAGGAGGGAGCCGGAAGGTGGATTGTATGAATGAAAGTAAGTGGCAGATAGTCAAGGGACAAAAAGTGACCGAGGGTAAAGTCCTTCTGGCGCGGCAGATGCGCGAGGAGATGACACCCACCGAGGCAATGCTCTGGGAGCACTTGCGCGGCAATCGCCTCGCGGGGCTAAAGTTTCGTCGCCAGCAGGTCATTGATGGTTTTATCGCCGATTTCTATTGTCATGCGGCAGGTTTGGTGGTCGAGGTCGATGGCTCAATCCACAACCCCGCCTACGATGCCGAACGCGACCGAATCCTCGGAATCCGCCAATTGACGATTCTGCGAATCACCAATGAGCAAGTAAATGACGATATAGATTCCGTTCTGGAACAAATAGTTAGTACGGCTCAAACACAGCTCCGCTCTCCCCTTTCCCAGCGAGGAACGAGCGCCCGGGAGAGGGGTGCCGAGGAACGAGGCGGGGAGAGGTTACTCGGGGAGAAGTTAACATGAAACGATCATCACTCTCGGATACCGGAATGGGCATGACGGGCCTGGCGCTCGGGGCGCTATTGCAAGGTGACGCTTGGAAGAAGCAGATTGCGCGGGGAGCGACGGGGAGGCCGCCGCGCGCCAAGTCGGTGATCTGGATCTTTCTGTGCGGCGGGGTCAGCCACCTGGAGAGCTTCGATATCAAGCCAGAGCTCAATAAATATGCGGGCAAGTCCATCGAGGAGACGCCCTACAAGGCCGTGCTCGACCCCAAGCGGGTCAATGCCAATATCGTGGGCGGCAACCCGAACCATGGCAACCGCAAGACCATCATGCCGCTCCAGACGGGCTACAAAAAGTACGGCCAGTGCGGATTGGAGGTGGGCGACTGGTTCACCCATATCGGCACCTGCGCCGACGATCTGGCTGTGGTTCGCTCACTCTGGACCCTGGACAACGACCACGGGGCGCAGCTGACTTTTCAGACGGGTCGCCATGTCCGCGAGGGCGCACACCCGACTGTCGGCTCCTGGGCTTGCTACGGCCTTGGCACGCTCAACGAGAACCTGCCCAAGTATGTCGTGTTGGGCACCCCGACCGGCGACTGCTGCGGCGGCGCGTGGACCCACGGCGCGTCGTATCTCGGGCCCCAGTACGCCGGTGTCAAGCTCAGCGCCGACCCCAAGAAGCCCCTGCCGTTTTTGAAGCCCGCCGATAACTTGACTGCCGAAGAGCAAGCGGCGAACTTCTCGCTCATGGGCCGCCTTAATCGCCTCGCGGGGATCGACTACCCCGACGACAAAGACCTCCAGGCGCGGATCAAGGCCTACGAATTAGCGTTCCAGATGCAGACCTCCGTCCCCGAGACCCTCCAGCTCGAAAAAGAGTCGGCGGAGACCAAGGCGCTCTACGGGCTCGATCAGCCGCACACGAAAGCCTTCGGCGAGCAGTGCCTCGCGGCCCGGCGGCTGGTCGAGCGCGGGGTTAGGTTTGTCCAGCTCTTCCACGGCGGCGGCGGCGGCGGTGCCTGGGACGCGCATAGCGACGTGAAAGGCAACCACACCACGCTAGCGGCACAAGTAGACAAGCCCATCGCGGGTCTGCTCAAGGACCTCAAGCGGCGCGGCCTGCTCGACGAAACCCTGGTGGTCTTTGGCACCGAGTTCGGGCGCACCCCCGGCGCGGAGGGCACGGGCCGCGACCATCACCCGCAAGGCTTCTGCGCCTGGCTGGCGGGCGGCGGCGTGAAAGGCGGGATCACCCACGGTGCCACCGACGAGCTCGGTTTCTACGCCGTCGAGAACCCCCACTACCTCACCGACATCCACGCCACGGTGCTGCACCAGCTCGGCCTCGACTCCCGCAAGCTCGAAGTGCCGGGCAGAAAGCGCCTCGAAATCGACCACGGCCAGCCCATTCGGGAGATACTTGCGTAGCCCGGAACGGGCTTTGTTTGAACTGCAGACGCCCCATTCATGGGGCGGTAGGAGAAATGTTTGATGCCAGAGCAGATTGCGGCGACCTTGATTCAGGCGCTGCCTTATATCCGGATCTTTGCCGGGAAGACGATTGTGATCAAGTACGGCGGCAATGCCATGATCGACGAGGAGCTGAAGAAAGCGGTGATGCGCGACTTGGTGCTGATGCGCTTGGTCGGGATCAACCCGATCCTCGTGCACGGCGGGGGGCCGGAGATCAATGAGGCGATGAAGAAGCTGGGCAAGGAGCCGGAGTTTGTGGCGGGGCGGCGCGTCACGGATGCGGAGACCATGGAGATCGTGGAGATGGTGCTGACGGGCAAGACCAACAAGAGCATTGTCGCGCATCTCAACGGCGAGGGCGTGCAGGCCGTGGGGCTGTCGGGCAAAGACGCCAATTTGTTAATCGCCACCAAGGACACCGACAACGGCGATATCGGGTTTGTGGGTAAGATCGCGCATGTGAACCCGGAGATCATTCATACGCTCACCAACGGCGGCTACATTCCCGTGATCTCGTCGGTGGCAGTAGGTGCGGATGGGCAGGCATACAACGTCAACGCGGACACGGCGGCGGCGGCGCTAGCGGCGGCGCTCCATGCGGAGAAGCTGATCCTAATGACCGATGTCGAGGGGCTCTATCGCGATTTCTCGGACAAGAGCAGCCTGGTGAGCGAGATCACGACCGCCGAGGCGCGGCAGTGGATCGCCGACGGCATTATTGACAAGGGCATGATCCCCAAGCTGGAGGCGTGCGCTGCCGCAGTCGAGGACGGCGTGCCGCGCGCGCACATCATCGACGGTCGCCGTGCCCATGCCTTGCTCATTGAGCTCTTTACCGACACAGGCATCGGAACCATGGTGCGCTGAGTTGACGATTCGCGACGCCCGGCCCGACGAAGCCGCGCGGGTCTATGCCATCACGCGCTCGGCCTTTCTGGAGTACGCCGCCGATGTTCCCCCGCCCTCCGCGCTCTTTGAGACAGAGGCAGAAGTGGTAAAAGAGCTGTCGGCGGGCAATCACCACGCGCTTCTGGCGGAGCGCGACGGCAAGGCGCTGGGCTGCGTGCGCTACGAGCTCGACCGGCGTGGCCTGCACTTTCTTCGCCTCGCTGTCTTGCCGTCGGCACGGCGCCAGGGAGTCGCCAAAGCGCTGCTGGCGCGGCTTGAGGAAGAGGCACGAGCGCACGAGAAGTCGCGCCTCTGGTGCCACGTGCGGCCAAAAGTCAGCCGTAATGTCGCGCTCTACGAGAGTGTCGGCTACGCCCTAAACGGCGAGGATGTGATGGTGCGAAACGGGTTTGTGATCCCGGTGGGAGTGATGGAAAAATGGATTTAACGATTGCAAAAACACAGGACACGGCGCTGATCCACGCCCTCACGCAGGCCGCGTTCGCCGAGTACGGCCGCGAGCCGGGCACGTCCACGGCGCTCAAAGAGACCGAGGAAGCGATTGCAGCGCAGTTTGCGGGGGGGATGGAGGTTCTGGTGGTGTACCAAGCCGCCCCCCTAACCCCCCTCGCCTGCGTCCGCTACCAGTTTGAGGGTGATGCGCTCTACTTCCACCGCCTCTCCGTCCACCCGGACTGTCGGCGGCAAGGACTGGCGAAAAAGCTCGTTGGGCATTTAGAAGCGCTGGCACGCGCACAGGGGCTCTCGCGGCTCACCTGCTCCGTGCGGCTCCAGAAAGCGGACAATGTCGCGCTCTACACCGGACTCGGCTTCCAGCTCCTCGGTGAGCGAAGTGTCTGCCGCGACGGCACCGCTGTCACGACGGGCGATTTTGAAAAGAGGCTGGTGTAAAGCAATGGAAATCAATTGGGCAAAGATGGTTCCGGAACTGACAGTATCGGATTTAGAAACGAGCCTTGCATTCTACACACTTTTAGGATTTCACGTGCTGTTCGTCCGCGAGGGCTTTGCCTACCTAGAGTTTGAGGGAGCACAGCTCATGCTGGAGCAGTTTCAGGAGTCGGGCTGGAACGTCGGGGTCTTGGAAAAGCCTTACGGACGCGGCGTGAACTTCCAGATTGAGTGCGTCAATGCAACCGCAGTGCGCGACCAAATGGTGCAGGCGGGCTATGTCCTCTACCGCGATCTCAAAGACACTTGGCGGCAGACCGGCGACACGATCTCAGGTGCGCGGGAGTTTCTGATCCAAGACCCCGACGGCTACTTGCTGCGCTTCGCCGAGGAGCTGGAGAACAGATAGATGTACATCCCGCCGCATTTTCGCGTAGACGACTCCGAGACACTCACAGCGTTTATATCTCTCTTTAGCTTTGGAAGCCTGGTGACAGTTATCAACAGTGAGCCATTTGCGACGCACCTGCCGCTGCTCTATCAGCCCGAGACCAACAC
>NZ_CBAYMC010000072.1:0-17436 GCF_964826245.1 Armatimonas sp.
TCAACGCAACAGACCGCCTGGATGCGATCTCCGGTGATGATGGACTTGCAAGTTGTGGCAATGCTCAGAACTGCGTTCAAGTGTGCCCCAAAGAGATCCCCCTCACCCGCGCGATTGCGGAGCTTAACCGAGACACGACGGTCTACCGTATCAAGAAGTGGCTGGGTAAGTAAGTCTAATCCGGGATAAGTAAGTCTAATCCGAAAGAGCAGCCTCGCTGGAAGCTAAGATTTCAGCGGGGCTGCTTTATTTTTTGGGTAGCGACTGAAGAACATCTACAAGCTTGTCTATCTCAGCGAGCGTGTTGTAGTGCGCCAGCCCGATGCGAACGGCACCCTCGGTCAGGCCCAGAGTCTCCATCACGCCGACCGCGTAGTAGTTGCCGCTCCACGCACAGATTCCCGCCGCGCCTAAAGCTTCGCAGACCGCACGCGGCGTGTAGCCGGCGATATTGAAGGCAACCGTTGGGACACGCTCTGTCTTGCCGGGGCCATAGATGGTAGCACCGGAAATATCTCTCAGACCATCCAGTAAGTATGCTCCCAGTGTCGCTTCGTAGGCTTGCATCATCTCTATACCGATACTCTCGATGTACTCCACCGCCGCCGTCACACCTGCCAGGCACTCATGGTTGAGCGTCCCTTGCTCCCAGCAATGTGGGATCGTGTTCTTGGCGGGGCGGACTTTATGGGGGGATAGACTTTCCAGGTACTGACGCTTCCCGTAGAGCACGCCGACATGTGGCCCGAAGAACTTGTAGGCGGAGCAGGCAAGAAAATCGCAGTCGAGGGCGGTGACATCGGTGGGGCAGTGGGGGACAAACTGCACGGCGTCTACATAGACCAGCGCCCCCGCGGCATGGGCGAGCCTGATGGCCTGCTTCAGATCCGGGAGAGTGCCTAGTGCGTTGGACGCCGCCGTGATCGCTAGGAGCCGCGTCCTGCCTGGCTGGAGAGCTGCCTCCAGGGCTGCCATATTGAGCTGTCCCGTTTTGGGATCGAAGGGCACGCGACGAACCACCGCCCCTACCGCCTCTAGGTCTCGCCACGGCGCGACATTGGCATCGTGGTCTAAGTCGGTGACAATGACTTCGTCGCCCGGCTGGATCGTCTGGCCAAACGATCTGGCCAGGTGAAATGTCAGCGCGGTCATGCTCTGCCCGAAGACAATCTCATACGGGTCAGGTGTCCCTAACAGGCGTGCCATCGCAGCACGTGCGGCGGCGACCGTGGCATCGGTGCGCTGGCTGGTAGCAAAGGCTCCTCCGACATTGGCACAGCTTGTTATCCAGTAGTGCGACATGGCGTCAATCACACGCCGTGGCACTTGTGTCCCGCCAGGATTATCAAAAAAGCTCAGGTCTGGGTTTTGCGCAAGGGCGGGGAACTGGGCACGGACAGTCTCAATGGGAAAACTCATGCCTGAGCGTACCTGATTTTTGGGGGATATTATAGAGACATGAGCACTGTTTATAAAGCCGATCCCAAAGGCGTGATCTCGGTTTGTCCTGCGTGTGGCCAGAAGAACCGCCTGCCGTATGGCCGTCTTGCGACGGAGGGCACGTGCGGGAAGTGCCAAGAAGCTCTCTCCCTGGTAAACGCGCCCGTGGATATTCCTAGCGCTGGAGTCTTTAACGCCTTGATCGCCGAGAGTGTGCTTCCTGTGCTGGTGGACTTCTGGGCAGCCTGGTGTGGCCCCTGCAAGATGGTGGCTCCTCAGCTTGCTATCGTCGCGAAGCAAGAGGCGGGCCTCTCTTTGATTGTGAAAGTCAATACGGAGGAGCTACCAGGGCTCTCCGCGCAGTACGATATTCAAGGGATTCCGGCACTCTTGCTCTTTAAAAACGGAGCCCTGGTAGCGCAACAAGCCGGGGCAATGCCAGCCGCAGCGATACGCGAATTTCTCTATCGCTAAAAATAAACCCCACGAAATTTCCGTGGGGCTGAGCCCCTGAGAACAAGCCTCTTAAGCCGGAACCCTCGTGGTTCCGCATACTTTTGTAATCTGTCAGTCCTGTTTGGGAGGCAGGCTGGCTAGCTTGCGGATACGGTCGAGGGCTAGCTTCTGAATCGCGGACGACAGGTCTCCCTTTCTCATGGCCTGGCTGTAGGAAGCGCGGGCGTCGGCGTTCTCTCCTGATCTTTCCTGTGCTTGTGCGAGGAGGAACCAGTCGGCTCCACTGCCACGGAGGCGCACAAGGTCACGGCGGGTGCTGATCTCCTCTTTAATGGCTCCGGTGAAGCGTAAGAGATGGGCTAGCCCGGTAAGTCCCACAAGCTCCGCTTCTTTCGATACAGAGGTGGAGCGCACCACGATCCCTGACTGCCCCCCGCCCGAGCTATGAATCCCCGTTCGGGCTCCCACAATATCGGCGCGGTAGCTGGCGATAAACTTCTCCGCCCAGCCTTCTGCGGCAATAGCCTGGAGAGTGTCTTGTGGGTAGAGCGAGGTCTCGTTGCTGAGTGCACGTTTAAGCTCCAGCTCGGCGGCGGGGCGGTCGTTCTGATCCAGTAGGCTCTTGGCCAGTAAGCGCCGCCAGAGTGCCTCGTTTTCCGGGTCTTCTTGCAGGGCTTTTTGGAGCGTTTTCTGAGCCTCTACGGGCCGTTTTGCGGAGAGCTGCGCCTCGGCAAGGGCGCGCTGGAGGCTAGGACGAGCGGCAAAGAGCCCTCCTGCCTCGGAGAGCTTGAGAGCGGAGGTATAGGACTCTGCGGCCTCGCTATAGCTCCCGGCTCGCATCTGAATCTCTGCCAGTGCCGCGACGGGTGAGGGATCCTGTGGAGCACGTCGGCGAGCATCCTGAAGACTGGTAACGGCATTGCCTGTCTGTCCTAGTGCCATGCTGGCCCGTGCTGCACCTGTTGCGGCGGGCACGGCTACCGAGTCAATCTTCAAGAGCTGCTGGTAGACCTTGAGAGCGCCTGCATTGTTGCCCGATTGAAGCTGCGCGTCTCCTAGTGCCAGTAGCGCCCGTGGGTTTTTAGGATCCGACTTAAGGGCACCATCTAAAGCGGCGACGGCTTGGTTTGCCTTCCCCTGAGCCAGATACGAGAGACCCAGGTTGATCTGTGGTTTTGTCCAGAGGGGAGCCAGGGCACTGGCGCGGCGGTAGGCACGGCCCGCGTCGTCGAAGCGAAGCGCAACTTGGAGCGTATCGCCGTAGAGCAGGCTGAGGATGGGCGAGTCCGGGCGTTGCTTCAGGGCCGCCTCCAAGCGCTCCAGCGATCCTGAGGCGTCCAGGCCAGGTTTTCCCAGTCGAGTGAAGCGACGAACCGTATCCAGATAGACTTGCTGAGATCCCCCTCGGTCGCCATACTCCTGGAGTGCTCCCTGAAGCAGAAGTGCGGTGATAAGGTCATCTTCCGCAATTCGTGTTGCTTCACGGTATTGTTTGACGGCAAGCTCGAAGCGTCGCGAACCGGAGAGAGCAACCCCAAGCGACCAGCGTCCAATCAGAGAGTTCGGAGCGAGCTCAACGGCATGGGCATAGTTCTGAATCGCCTCAGACAGCTCTCCTAGGCGCATGCTCTGATCGCCCTTCGCCAGATAGTTGAGTGTCGCTTGCGAGAGTCCCGCAGGGCGGATATTGACTTGTTGAACGAGTGCGGGGGTCATTGGAAAAGACTCCTGGTATGCTGGGCATTCGACATCGCATCCGTGGGGGCAAAAGCCGCACGCTGTGGGGCTCCAAGCTCCTTGCGCTCCGTCTCCGTCACTTGGCGGTTCAGCTCTGCTGTCTGTGCCTCTTCCGTGATCCGGTGCATTCCCACTTCCATCACAGCAACTGCATGGCGCTGCGTGGGAGCGGAAATCTCTGTCTCCGGCTCGATTGGCTCGGGGAGGCGCTTCCAGCGAGTAAACTGTGCCACGCGAGGCAGCGAGCTGAGCGGACGTCGCGTGCTACCCATGCCAGCAGGCCGTTGCTTGCGGAAGGGATCTGGTGAGAGCTGCGGAGGCTTCGGAGGAGCTAGCTTCTCACTCTGCCGCGCCAGTTGAATTGCCGTCACAGGCTTAGGAGTAGGGCTTGGGAGTGACTCTGGCTGTGGCGTGGACGAAAACTTCGCTGCGACGACAGGCGCTGGAGCTAACGGGAGAGGAGGGGCGGCTTTTTGAGGAGCTCGAACCACAAGGACCGCAGCGGCGGCGGCTCCTGCGAGAGCCAGCCCACCAAGGGGAGCGAGGCGACGGAAAGGTGAGGGCGTAGGAGTGGCGATGGGAACCTCCGCTTGAATCGCAGCCTCAAGTCGCTCCCAGAGAAAGGGGGAAGGGGACTGTGCTTCCGGCGAGGCTCCACGCAGATAAGAGGCCATACGCTCCTGAGCTGCCCACTCACTCAGGCAGTCGGGGCAAGCACGTAAATGCCGCTCGACGCGATTTGCGAGGCCCTCAGGCAGCTCTTGCGAGGCAAGGGCCGCTAGTTTGTCTTGATAAAAGAGGCAAAAGATGCCCATAGTTAAAATGCTTCTCCTAGAACCGACCGAAGCCGCTTACAGGCGTAGTGCAGCCGAGACCAGACAGTGCCGACGGAGCAGCCTACGATCAGGCTGATCTCCTCGCATGATTTCCCCTCAAAATAATGCAGTTGAACCACGACTCGCTGCTTTTCCGGCAGGTGCATCACAGCATTGCGGAGCTGGTGCTCCCGCTCTGCTTTCTGTGCTAGGGCTTCAGGATCACTCTCTGCGGAAGCCTGGAGCGCCTCAAGTCCCCCGCCCGTCTCATCGGTGGGCAAGGCCTGCTGAAGCTCGGACTTGGATCGCTGCTTGTACTTTATGGCCGTATTGACCGCGATCCTATAGAGCCAGGTAGAGAACTGACTCTCTCCTCGAAAGCGCGGCAGGCCACGCCAAGCGCGTAAAAAAAGTTCCTGAACGATATCGTCTACGTCGTCTGAGCGACGGATCATGCGAGAGACAAGAGCGGCCATCGGTCGCTGGTAGCGTGCCACCAGAAGGCGGAAAGCTCCGGCATCCCCCTCGGCGGCGCGGCGTGCCAGCTCGGCATCTCCATGAAAACTTACATGGCGAGGAGATTCCGCCTCAGTCGTGGCTGAGGGAGTGCTGGTGCCGGTCATAGAGTAGGCCATCTCATGTCTTCCGAAGAAACGGGCATCGTTCTCCTAGTCAGAGTCCTGTCGGAAAAGAATCCTTCAAAATCTGTTGTTTTTTTTCTTGATACCTGCGGGATGTGTGTGTATAATGCGGGGTGAGGAGTGAATAGCCAACAGCATGGAAGCAGGCAGTGACCTCAGGCGGGGACAACTCTCCGGATAACCCAAGCTGATGACTTTTCATTATCCCACAAAACGTAGTGAGGACAACGTCGCGTGACATCCACGACGAGAGCCGGTATAGATTTTCCTCGCACCAGTCTACTTCGGTACGCCGAGTTTTCTGATCGCGAGATCGTGACACGAGCCCAGGGAGGCGAAGCGGAAGCCGCAGAGTACCTGCTCTATAAGTATCGTAACTTAGTCAAAACCAAGGTCAAGTCCTATTTTTTGGTAGGTGCGGAAAAAGACGACTTGCTCCAAGTCGGGATGATCGGGCTCTGGCAGGCCGTAGTGGACTTCCGCTGCGACAAGGCCATCTCTTTCCCCGCCTTTGCCAAGGTCTGTATCCAGCGACATATCATTACGGCGATCAAAACAGCCACGCGTCAGAAACAGCAGCCCCTGAACACGTCGCTCTCTCTGGAAAGCCCCTCGGAGGATCCGCTCGCTGACTGGAACCTCTCTGAAGTGCTCACTAGCGAGAACGCGATGGACCCAGAGGAAGTGGTTCTGCGCTGTGAGGACACCCGTGAGCTGAGGGATAATCTTCAGCGTCTTCTCTCGGACTTCGAGTGGATGGTGCTCTCGGGGTATCAGCTGGGTAAATCCTACCGTGAGATCGCCGATGAGCTCTCCTGTAAGACCAAGTCCGTAGACAACGCGCTGGCGCGCATCAAGCGTAAAGTCGCCTGTGTGGTTGTCGGGGATGCCGATCTCTCCGAGCTGCGTTTTTAAGTCGTGTTTGTGTTGGCAAAGCGCTTGCCGTCAGAGAGCAGGTCAAGGTATACTCTGCGTAAAATTCCACAGTCCTAAAAATATGGGCGTGGTGCGGAAGGATGAGTGCATGGCGGAAGACGTGGTGGCACGGTTCCAGAAAGCGGTTCAGCATCGAATCAATGGGGAGTACGATGAGGCGGTATCGCTGTTCAAATCCGTGATCTCGGAGCAGCCTAACAATGCGGACGCTTACCACGAGCTTGGGCTGGTCTTTAGTTTCCAGGTGACAGATGACTGTCTGCCGACTCTGGAGTACGCGTGCAAGCTTGCCCCTCATAACTTGCTCTATATCATCAGCTACGGAAAAGCCTTGGCGATGTTTGGGGAGTTTGAGCGGGCCAAGCAGATGTTCTTATGGGTGCTGAAGGCAGATCCCTTCAACGATGACGCCCAGCAGCAGCTCGATTTCCTTAAAGACTTTTAGCCGTGAAGCAACGCGGTCTGGTGGTGGCATTTCTTCTCCTTCTGCCTCTGCTTCTCTTCCACAGACCGCTCTTTCTCGGTGAGGCGTTTCTGCCTACCGACCAGCTCCGGCAGCTTTCTCCGTGGCAGAGTGATGGCCAGACAACGAGTGCTTGGAATGTCTTACGCTTTGATGGCATCACGCAGTTTTATCCCTGGCGACTCCAGACCGTACGAGAGTGGCACGCGGGCCGCTTGCCTCTTGTCAATCCCTACGCGTTCTCGGCGGATGGTGGGACGCCCCTCCTCGCGAACTCCCAGTCTGCTCCGCTCTATCCCCCAAATCTCGTACTAACCCTTTTAGGGGAGAAAAATGTCTGGTGGGGTTTTGGGTTTTCCGCGGCGCTACACTTCCTACTGGCCGCTGTGGGAATCTACCGCCTCGCCCGAGAGCTCGCCGTCTCCCACACGGGAGCGCTTCTCTCCGTGACGACGTTCTGTCTCTCCGCTCCGGTGATCTGCTGGATGGCACTCCCAACATTTCTTTGTGCTGCGGCATGGCTTCCTTGGCTCCTGCGTGCCATTCGCCAAGGCAAGGTGCTTCATGCTGGGCTTTGGGGTGGGCTCGTTCTTCTCTCGGGCCACCTGCAAGTGGCACTTTTTGTGCTACTCAGCGCCAGTGCCTACGCCATCACGCTTCATGGTCGCCAAAAACGTGGCTGGGGAGGTCTGATCGCTGCAGGCACTCTCGCACTTTGCCTCTCTGCGCCCCAAGTGCTCCCCTCACTAGAGCTCTCCAAACAATCGCACCGCGCGGCTAATGCACGGCCAGATCTGGCACTATTCGCCACGAAAAGTGCCTACGGTCTGCCCCCACAGAGCCTGCTGACTTTTACCGTTCCGAATTTTTTCGGGAATCCATCCCAGGGAGCGGGAATCTACTGGAATGCCAACCACTTCCCCGATGGCAAGATCGCGCCCAATAACTATGCAGAGTGGGCCAACTATGTGGGGATCGTCCCGCTTCTGCTTGCCCTTCTTGGTGCCTTTGCGGCTCGCCCCGCACGCTTTTTCGCCTTTCTGGCTCTCTACACCATCCTGATGGCCTTTGGAACCTGGGCTAATCTGCCGTTTTTCTTTTTAGTGCCAGGCTGGGCACAGACCGATAACCCGGGCCGTGTGCTTGTCGTCTCCGCGTTCGCCCTTGCGCTGCTGGCAGGCTTTGGCCTGGATGCTCTCAAGACGGCCTCGGTACGGCTTCGGGGTGGTGCCTTGGTGACGGTGATTTTCTCGATGACGATTGGCCTCACTCTCGCAATGAATCATGCCAGCACGTTACAAGTCAACTGGAGCACGGCGTTCTCTGAGGCACAACCAGGGCTCCTCCTTGCTCTGATCTGGCTCGCTCTGGGCACAGTGATTCTGTTTCTTGGGCCTCGCCAGAGTCTCGCACGACCCTTCGCCGTTGGAGTTACTCTGCTGGAGCTGCTCGCTTGGGGCTGGGGCTACAACCCGACAGCTCCTGCACGCGAGGTCTACCCCATCACTCCGGGTGTTGCCTGGCTCCAGCAAAACGCCAAAGACGCGCTGATTGCCCCGATCAACGACCGCTGGAGCAACAGCCACCTGCCTCCCAAAAACGCCGTCTTGCCGCCTAATTCTCTCACGGTCTATGGCCTCCATGACATCGCAGGCTACGACTCGCTGTTCTACAAAAAGTCCAAAGACCGGATTGAGGCGGCGACGGGGCGCAATCCCAGCCCCGAGGAGAACGGCAATATCGTCTTCATTAAGAGTGTCGAAGCCGCCGTCGCACTGGGGGCGAAGTATATCGTTGTTGCCCCCAAGCGCGAAATCACCACCGAACTGCCCATCGTCTACTCAGATACGGACATGGTGATCTACCATAACACGGCAGGCCAAGACGCTCCCAGCCCTGACCGAACCGTACCCGGCTCCGTAAAGCTCGGGCTGGTGCTCGCGGGGCTGGCGCTGCTAGTCTACATCTCTTTGAGCATTTCAAAGGCTCGTTCGAAGTCTTCTTCGGTGTTGTAGTAGGCCATCGAGAGGCGGAGGGCATCGAACTCCGGGACAGGGCGTAGGAAGGCTCGTTTTTCCTGAAGCATCTTGGCGGCAAACGCTCCGATCTGATCCCCCGTTTTATCGGTGATCTTTACGCTGGCGAGCGCCGAAGATTTCTCAAACTCCCATGGTGTGAGTAGCGTGAAGCGCTCCGGCATCTCTAACACGCGCTTCTTGACATACGCCGTGAGGCTTTTTTGCCGTGCCCAGATGTTCTCCAGTCCCAGACGCTCTAGCCACTCGAGGGCCGCATGCATCGTCGCCAGCACTTGTGCGGGCCTTGTCGCTGTCAGCTCAAAGCGGTGCGCTCCAGCTGACCATGCGCCGTGCTGGGAAAAATCCATTGTCCCCATTCCGACCATAGTGGGGGTAAGCTCGCTCTCAAAGCCGGACTTGACGTAGAGCAGCCCGACTCCGTTGGGGCCGAAGAGCCACTTATGGCCGTTGGTGATGTAGAGATCGCAGCCTAGGGCGTGGAGGTCAATGGGGAACTGTCCTGCGGCCTGGGCACCGTCGATGAAGCTCACTATCCCATGGTTCTGTGCCCACGCCGCCAGCGCCTGGGCATCGGTACGCAGGCCGGTGTTGCAGCAGACATGCGATGCCACGAGAAGCTTGGTGCCCGGCGTGATACTCTGCTCCAGCGACGCTCGCACCACTTCCGTGTCCTCAGAGAGCACGTAGCGAATAAGCCGCGCCTTGCCGATCTTTTCCAAGTACCCAAAGACCATGTTGGTGGTCGGGTACTCGTGGTCGGAGATCAGCACGTCTATGGGTGCTCCACCACCCCAGCGCTCCCAGGGCAGGGAGAGGGCGACATTGAGACTAACACTGGCGTTACCGGTGAAGGCCAGCTCGCTCTCTTCGCAGCCGAAGAGGCTTGCCAAGCGTATCTTGGCACGAGCCGCTTTTTCTTGCATCTCACAGTAGCCGAGATAGCCACCGTATTCCACGCGTCGCGTGTTCTCCAGCAGTGCCTCCACAACCGGCGCGGCGCAGATCCCCTTGGTGCCGGAGTTGACCTGTAAACTCTCGGTGAGAGCGGGCATCCCCGCCCGAATGGCTTCGATATTCATTCGCGTTTACACCCACTGGCGCTGGCTGAGAGGCGACTCGACGTAGGGAAAAAGGAGCCAGTAGGGAATCAGCTCGATACCGGCTTGCTCACCGTACTCCGCGACGCAGGGGAGCACCATGCTGGTGAGATAGCCCGAGGAGAGCATGCCGGGGTGGAGAAACAAATCACAGCAGTAGACTTCGGAGCCATCGGTAAGTGTAAGGGGGAGCTGGTGCCGGCGGTAGCGCACTTTCCAATCCCGGTCGCGGGTCTGCTCTGCCCAGCGCTGGGCCAGATGCAGCATGTAGTCTTTATCCCCCGAGACCTCTGGCTGAAAGCTGATAAGAACCTGACAGGGCTGGACGTGCGAGCCGGGGCGGTAGAGGGAATCGTGGGCACGTACCACGTAGGCATTGACCCGCTGGCCCCGCTCCACAATACGACGAACCGTCGCGGCGAGCCTCTGATCCCTGCGCACGGAAACAAGCTGCCAGACACCCCAACCAATCAGCCACAGCCCGAGCGGTAAGAACGGCGCGGCCACCAACCTGCGCCAGTAGTAGGCCAGTACAACGGCGACACCTAGAGTGAGAATCCCCGCAACAATACCAACAATGCCCCGAGTAGGACGGTTATCGGTGATGGGCTTGGCATCATCCAAGTAGGCAGTGAAGCGTTCGGTCAGGCTGGTCATAGGGCTCTCTGTATTGTATCGGTTTTTCCTCGTAATTGTTTCACGGTCTGACGCATAATTTCTGTGGGGGCAGCCGCGCCTGTCCAGCGCGTGAACGCAAGTGCTCCTTGCTGCACCAGCATCTCGATGCCATTTTGGGTGTGGCAGCCCTGAGCCTGCGCCAGCGCCAGCAGGCGTGTCTGTGCCGGGTTGTAGATCAGATCGCTCACAAATAGCTTGGGGTGAAGGGCATCTGTGGGAACGGGGGGGCACTCGGACTCATGGGGATACATCCCGATACTTGTCGTATTGACCAGAAGCGCTGCGGCTTTCAGCGCGGGGCGCAGCGCGTCTTCGGTGAGAGCAATCGCCTCACTGGCACCAAAGCGGTCAGCCAGCTCCTGGGCTCTCGCGATAGTGCGATTGGCGACAATCACTCTAATTCCCGACTGCACCAGCGCATCCACCACTGCACGGGCACTGCCTCCCGCTCCTAGAACCACAGCCTGCATTCCTGGAGTGATCGTAAACTCTGCCTGGTTGAGTGCGGCCAGAAACCCCGGCCCGTCCGTGGAGTCGCCGCAGAGCGCGTCGCCCTCCCAGAAAAGCGTGTTGACAGCCCCCAGCCTTGCGGCACGATCCGTGAGCTTGTCCAGAAACTCAGGGACGCGCTCTTTGTGGGGTACCGTGACATTGATACCCAGTAGGTCGAGTGCACGCACACCGGCGACCGCGGCTTGGAGCTGCTCTGGGGCTACCGAGAATGGCACATAGGCGATGTCGAGGCCAAGCTCTGCAAAAGCTGCGTTATGCATGGCTGGGGAGGCGGAGTGCTTAACCGGCCAGCCCCAGACACCACAAACCCGCGTCGTCCCTCGGATCATTGAATGCTGAGAACCTTAACTGTGTAGCGGCCCATATCGGCGGCGATACTAGCCACATCCGTGATCTCCCCTTCGGTGAGCTTTATATGGGTGGCATCGGCAAACGGGGCTCCCCAGGTCGGCTCTAGGGCAACCCAGAGGTCGGCACCGTTCTCATCGGTACCCAGCCAAACTTCCGGCCAAGCATGGTAGAGAAAGAGGCCGTTGGCGTAGGCGATTCCGGTGCACTGCTTGGTGGGAAGCCCCACTGCGCGGGCGAGGGTTGCAAAGTAGGTCGTGTAGTCGCGGCAGACTCCACGCGGATCTTTACGGATGTCACCTGCCGTGCGAACAGCGGCGATACTGGGATCAGGTTTGATGCTCTTATGCGTGTACGTCGCCAGAAGCTCAGCCACTCGGGCAGCGTCTGTCTCACCGCGAATCACTTGCCGGGCAAGCGCGATAAACGACGCATCGGTGCTGGGGACAAACTCGGTAGCCTTCAAGAACCGGCGTAGGCGCTCGGGGGCGGCTTCGGGGCTGGCAAAGAGCGCAACCGTGGTGCTGGTCGGAAGATCCAGGCTGGTGACCGTGATCTTCAGTGTCTTTTCGCCCTTCTCTCTCCCTGGAATCGGGAGCTCCTCCCAGCGCTGGACGGAGTCATTGGCGGGTAAGGGGCGGGTGACACTGCCAAGCTCGTAGGTGGCAGTACGCGATGCCCGGGCGATTTTTTCCAGTGATATTCCTGTCGGGCGGGTTCCCACCAGCTCCGCGAGGTCTCCCTTGCCATTAGAGCCAAGCGCCACCTCGCGCGGGACACGCCGAATCTCGATTCCCAAGGCGACGCGGGTCAGGAGCATGGCGCCCGAGTCGTCCACGAAAGTTGTGGAGGGAACCGTGCCGAGCGACTGGATCTTATAGGCCATCACGGACTTGTCGCCCACGACGACAAGCTCTTTCTCGCGGACGACGATCTCGGTGTCCACGAGGGTCTGGGTGTCTGCTGAGAAAGACTTCCCTTTGGTGTGGGTACCTGGAATCGGCTTGCTTCCCGGCGTGTCCGAAGGATCGCGCAGAAAAGTCTCACCCGGCTTCAGGGTGAGCGTCCCCGACTTTTTCGTCCCCTGAATATCCGCCACATAGCTTACCGAGCGCTCTGTGTAGGTCGCTTTCACCGTGGTCACCCGCCCCGATGCCTCCGTGGTCGAGTCCTCGGAGAGAGTCGCCCCAGTCTTGGGGTGCATAAAGACCGTCGCGCTGGTCTTGATCGTACTCTCGGAGCCCATCATGCCGATATTCATCACGGAGCGGGCCATGAGCTTGTTGGCGGGCTTGCCGTTGTACGTGGCCTTTGTGTCCGTCTCCTGGTACATGTGCCCCAGCTTGAGATCCTTCAGATAGATACCAAAGTAGGTGCCTCTCTCCGCTGGGGGCGTGGTTTTTTGGGCATGGGCCGAGAGTGCGAGACAGCAAGCAGCGATAGCTAGGGTGAAGTAGCGGAGCATGAAATTATTGTACCGTGCGAATCAGGCAGGGAAGAAGAACTTCAGGGCATCCTGGATATGCACATCCCAGTACTCCCAGGTGTGCGCTCCAGGGAACTCTTCGTATTCATGTGGGATTTTGTTCTCGGTGAGAAACTCCGTGAAGGCGCGGTTGTCCTCAATCAGAAAGTCCTCTGTGCCGCAGTCGATGCGTAGGGCGGGGAGGGTGCCTTCTGCTTTGTTTTTCAGGGCGAGGGCGTAGAGATCGTGGTCGCTTCCCTTGTAGTCTTTCCCGACAATGCGCTGAAACTCCGGTATTCGGGCATCGTCGGGGTTGGGGTCTTTGTGGCCAAAGCCCATCGCTCCGGAGAGGCTGTGCGCGGCGCGAAATGTCTCGGGGTAGGACAGTGCCAGCCGTGCTGCACCGTAACCGCCCATGGAAAGACCGGCGATCACGCGCCCCTCGCGGTTGGCTTGTGTGGGAAAGGTCTTATCTATCCGCGCCACCAGCTCCTCCCCGATTGCCTTTCCGTAGGCATAGCCCTCAGCGGCATCGGTGTAGAAGCCACGGCCCCCATCGGGCATGACCACGATCACGCCAAGGCTTGCGACATAGCGCTCAATGCTCGTGCGCCGCAGCCAGATCGTGTGGTTGTCCGAGAGGCCGTGGAGGAGATAGAGCACTGGAAACGGGCCCTCGCCGGTCTCGGGCAGCAGGACATAGGCGGCGGTCTGCTTGCCGAGCGCTTGCGAAAAATAGTGGTAGTCAAGAAATGCCATGGGAGTAGTTTACCTAGTTTGGAGCCAGGCACGAACGGCGCTGGCATACTGGGGGAAGGCGAGCTCGGGCTCGGGGAGCTCGGGGTGCCAGCGCTTCTCCCACTCTAGCGAGATCGCCCCGGTGTAGCCGGAGTCTAGCGCGAGCGCGAGCATGGGGAAGACGGGCACATCGCCCTCCCCGAGTAGCGTGTAGCCCTTGCCTTCAACCCCATCTTTGATGTGGATATGACGAAGCGTTGGGGCGAGTAGGCGATGCGTGTCTTCGATGGCCTCGCCCTGACGGTATGGGTGGTGCAGATCCCAGAGCGAGAAGACGGCGGGATGGGCCGCTTCACTCAGAAGCGTGGCGACGGTCTCGCCGGTCGAGAAGTCATCGTGCGTTTCGAGCACCAGGCTCACGCCCGCCTCGGCGGCGGCATCGCCAAATGCGGCCAGATTGTTGAGGGCTAACTCGCGGCTCTCCGGCTTGCCGCCAAAGATACGGACATGGGGGGCTCCGAGATCACGTGCCAGCTCGCAGTGGCTCTTGACATGATCGAGGTTGCCCTGCGCGATCACCCCTGACGACGACACGCAGCAGACTGCGATCCCCGCATCGGTGAGCTTGCGTCTTGTCTCGATACGGTTCTCTGGTGTGAACGGGGCAGCAAGGGGCAAGTCCATCACATCGAGGTAGCCGCGTAGCTCAATGGCATCGTAGCCGAACGCGACCGTATTGGTGAGAATGGTGTCCAAGTCCCAGGCGGGGCAGCCTAGGGTGGAGAAAGCGAGTTGGTTTGTCATACCAAAATAATACCCCCTCCTCCCAGAATTAGGAGGAGGGGGCAGGGGGAGAAGGGATCAGCGGCGCGGGCGGAAGCGTGCCTTCGGAAGATCGTCGCCGTCTTCCTCAACAGGCTGTACCACCGGGTCGAGACTCGGCGACGAGGCGGTTAGCTCCTCGCGACGTGGGCCACGGTCGCGGTCGCCGCCACGGAAGCCACCACGGTCTCCGCCGCGATCACCACCAGGACGAGGGCCACGGTCACGGTCTCCGCCGCGTCCGCCTCGGTCTCTATCGCCGCCGGGGCGTGGGCCACGGGGGGGACGACCTGGCTCGGGGCTGGCTGGGTCGAAGGGAGAGTCCAGATCACGAGCCGTCGCGTTCACGCGGCCCTGGCTGTCAATCTCCGTGATACGAACCCGGATCGTGTCACCGATCTTGAGGTTCTCCTCAGGACGGCTCGGAGGCGGATCGGAGAGCTGGCTGACGTGAACCAGCGCGTCTTTCCCACCCGGCAGCGCGACAAACGCGCCAAACTGGAGGAAGCGAACCACCTCACCGTCGTAGATCTCGCCGGGGCTGAGAGTCTTGGTCATGCCCTCGATAATGGCACGCGCCGCGTCTCCGGCGATGCCATCGGTCGCGGTAATGTGCACCAGACCGCTCTGCTCGATGTCAATCTTGGCACCCGTGTCCGCGGTGATCTTCTTGATCGTCTTGCCGCCGGGGCCGATGATCATGCCGATCTGCTCGGGGTCAATCTGCACCGTGATAATGCGCGGGGCGTACTGGCTCGCCGTCGTGCGGGACTCAGGAATCGCCTCGGTGATCTTGTCTAAGATATAGAGACGGGCCACGCGAGCCTGCTCAAACGCGTCCACGAACACGTGGCGTGGGATGCCCTGGATCTTGGTGTCGAGCTGAAGAGCGGTGATCCCCTCGGCGGTTCCTGCGACTTTAAAGTCCATGTCGCCAGAGAAGTCCTCCATGCCCTGAATGTCGGTGAGAACGGCGAACTTGTCGCCTTCGTTGATCAGGCCCATCGCGATTCCCGCAACCGGAGCCTTGATCGGAACGCCCGCATCCATCAGCGCCAGAGTGGAGCCACAGGTAGACGCCATAGACGTCGAGCCGTTGGACTCCATCACGTCGGAGGTCAGGAGCATGGTGTAAGGCCAGTCCTTGCCCTCGGGGAGCACGGGAACCAGAGCACGCTCCGCGAGCGCGCCGTGGCCGATCTCACGCCGACCCGCACCACGCAGAGGACGAGCCTCCCCAACGGAGTAGGGCGGGAAGTTGTAGAAGTGCATGTACTTCTTCTCGCCGTCTTCCTCAAGGGTATCCACCATCTGGGCATCGCCCGGTGAGCCAAGGGTCAGGGCGGTCAGCACCTGGGTCTGGCCACGGGTAAAGAGCCCGGTTCCGTGCACACGCGGCAGGAGCGCCACTTCACACGTGATCTCGCGGATGTCTTTGGTGCCACGGCCATCGGGGCGCTTGCCCTCGGTGACAATCAGATCGCGCAGCTGCTCTTTGACCACTTTATCGGCCAGCTCTTTGAGGTCGGCGATGTTGTCCGGGTACTCAGGCTTGAGGGCGTCTACCACGCCATTGATCAGGATCGTCAGACCGGCCTCGCGGCTGGCCTTGTCGGGATCTTGTAGCCCGGCGCGCAGCTCAGCAGAGAAGCGCTCGCGGATGACTTCAAGAATGTCTTTGTTGTACTCGTGGAGCTTGATCTCGCGCTTGGGCTTGCCTGCAATCTCGCGTAGCTTCTCAATCGCGGCGCACTGGGTCTTGATGACCTCATGGGCGTAGTCAAAGGCTTCGAGCATCTTGGTCTCGGAGACCATATTAGCGCCGGCCTCGATCATCAAGATCGCTTTGGCGGTTCCGGCGACAACGAGATCGAGATCACTGGTCGCGATGGCGTCTTGGCTGGGGTTGATTAAAAACTCGCCTGCCTCGTTCATCCCGACGCGCACACAGCCAATCGGCCCGGCCCACGGAATGTCGGAGATATGCAGCGCTGCCGAGGCTCCGAGAACGGCGTAGACATCGGGGAGGTTCTCCATCTCGACGGAGAGAGGCATCACGATCACCTGGGTCTCGTTGCGCATGTTCTTGTCAAACAGCGGGCGCAGCGGGCGGTCAATCAAACGACAAGTCAGAATCGCCTTCTCAGAAGGACGGCCCCCGCGCTTGACAAAGCCACCGGGGATTTTTCCGACGGCGTACTTTCGCTCTTCGAAGTCGCAGGTCAGGGGGAAGAAGTCAAGGCCACTCTTGGGCTCGCCACTCATGGTGGCATTACACAGGACATAGGTATCGCCTACTTTGACGACGACGGAGCCATTGGCCTGCTTGGCCAGCTTTCCCGTCTCAAGGGAGACCACGCGCCCATCGGGGAGCGTGAACTCAACGGATTGTACGGACATAGATTTTTATACTCTTTTCTTACAACGCAATATGCCCAAAAGGGGCAGGAATGCACAAAGGGCGCGCCGCTTTATTGTCGCGGTGCGCCCTCTGTACTCGGGTCGCTTATCGCGTCCCTTAAATCTTGGTGCGGATGGCAAGTCGCTGGCACAGGGTGCGGTAGCGCTCGATATCCGTCTTGGCCAGATACGCCAGCATTCGCTTGCGGCGTCCGATCAGCAGGAACATCCCTCGGCGGGAGTGATGGTCTTTTTTATTGACCTTCAGGTGCTCGGTGAGCTGGCTGATACGGGCCGACATCAGAGCGATCTGCACATCGGTCGAGCCGGTGTCGCTCTCATGGGTCTTGTAGTCGGCGATAACGCCTGCGGTCTTGTCTAACGGTAATGGCATGGGGGTTACATAACTCCTCAAAGGGTTTTTAATTTCGACCTGCGCTTCCGCCCCCCGGCGGTGAGCCGCACGCCCGCTCTCGAAGCAAGTGCTCCTGAACCTGAACAACATACCACAAGTAAGGGGAGCATGCAAATTTGGGCGAGGCTACCCCCGCACCGGCCCCCGCAGGCAGCGCTCGTAGAGTTTTGCCCACGCGTCAGTGTTGTCTTCTTTCCAGACGGAGAGGTGCACGCCTCGGGGCTCGATGGGCTGGTTGCCTAGCAGGAAGTCCTCCCAGCACTGGCGGTTGGTGTCTAAGTGATACGCATTGGCGGCGTGCGAAAACGGGACGGCGGCGTGGTTGCCGAGGCGGTTGACTAAGTAGGCATAGTGCATCTGGCGGCCCGACGGCCAGGAGATGGTGACGATATGCCGCCGCTCGGGCAGGTGATACGGGGGCTCCATGGCGTAT
>NZ_CBAYMC010000073.1:0-17107 GCF_964826245.1 Armatimonas sp.
TAAGGCCAACCAGATCAATTCCCGTGTCTTTTCCGTCTAAATCTTTCCGCCCCGGAAACTCACTCCAGAGCCATACATTCTTGAACTGATGAGCGTACATCGGATCGGTCTGAAGATAGGCTTGGATCAGCCTCTCAAAGCGGTCACCTTTGTCATGCTCAGAGAATGAGAACTTTCGGTACTTGTCAAGAACACGATTAAAAGACACGAATTTTTGTTCCTATGGTTTAAGGGGTTCTACATCATAGCAGAGCATAGTTTGATTCTGACGAATAAAAATACGTCTGCCAAAAAAATACCCCCACTCTCCCCCTTCCTTCGTCGAGGGAAGGGGGCCGGGGGGATGGGTTCTGGGATGGGGATGGGTTCTGGGATGGGCTTACCCTGCGGCGTGCACAATTGGGCGCTTGCCGGGATCGGGCTGGTTGCGGCGCAGAATCTCGTGTGTGAGGGGGGCGATATCGCCCTCACCAAAGAGAACGAAACGCACGAGAAATACCATCGGGTTGGACTCGATCCAGTTGAAGTAGACGTGTGGGCGGCGGTTATGGCGCTTCTGAACATCGAGCAAGATTGCCGCGATCGCATTGGGAACAGCGACCCCGTGACAGCGGAGCACCCAGAAACCACCAACATCAATGCCCTCTACCCGAAGTGTTGAGGAGAACGAGGAAGAGTCCGGGACGTAGATCTCTAGGAAAGCATCGCGCTCCCCTTCCGGGAAGTGGTGTGTCCATGCCGCGTTGCGTGCGGCAAGGCTATACTCCGCCACATCGCGCTCGTCGGGGTGGTTGGCAATAAAGCGCACCTCGGGCTGCAGAGCCATCTGAGCGAGCATCTCCAGCGCCTTCTCATCGAACTCTATCTTGTCTACGCGCAGCTCAGTGACGCGCCAGACGCGGGAGATCAGAGACAGAATCACAATAATCCCGATGAAGAAGCTCGCGATCTTGAGACCGTCGCTACGTTCGATGATATTGACAATGGTCGTGTAGGCAAAGATCGCCGTGATCACACCAAAGGCAACCCTAAGGCCTCTCTGGCCCGCTTTGTGCGCGGCAATCGTGACGGCCACAGCGGCGCTGGTCATTAGCACCAGAACACCCGTGGCATAGGCACCGCCTTGGGCATCCACATCGGCTTGGAAGATCAGTGTCACGGCTACCGCAAGAACCATGTAGACCACCACCAGAGGCCGATTGGCGCGAGTCCACTCAGGGGCCATGCCGTAGCGGGGGAGATAGCGCGGGACGATATTCAGGAGCCCCGCCATCGCACTTGCGCCTGCGAACCAGAGAATTAAGATCGTGGAAATATCATAGATCGTGCCAAACGCGGGGCCAAAAAACTTCTCCGCAAGATAGGCTAGGGCGCGACCATTGGCTGTGCCACCTTTTTTCAGCGCATGGATCATAACATGGTCTGAGCGGCTGGGGTCATCGGCAATCGTGATCTTGACTTCGTCGGTGTCAATACCATTGACCTTCACAGGAACGGAGAACTCAGACTTGCCCTCCAGATACGGCTTTAGTGGAACCGAGACGTTCCAGACCGGCTCCTTCACATAGGCACTATCTGGGTGGATAGAGAGTAGAACCGTTCCCTCTAAGTGCGTTTTGTCCACGCTCTTCTCCGCGACCATCTTGGGATAGAACTCGTGGGCGGGGATCAGGAGAGCTGTCACAAAACTGGACGCGAGCAGGTAGCAGCTCATGATCGCGGCGGCGGAGAAGAGCAGCTTGCGCGTGTTGGCGACGCGGCCCTTGGGATTGGCATCAGTATCGTCTTTGTCGCCTTGTACCAGGGGCATCACGGCAACGCCCGTCTCAAAGCCCGAGAGTCCCAGAGCCAGCTTGGGAAAGAGCCCTAGAGCGGCCAAGAGAATCAGTCCAATGCTCCCATGAACGGCGAAGGGCTTGCCAAAGAGCTGTGGCCGTGCTGCCTGCAGCATCTCTTGGAAGTCACTCTGATGTTTGGGAAGATCCGCAAGCAAGAGCTGGACGCCATGGCCAATGACCATGGCATTGAGAGCCAAGTAGGCCAGCGTGAGAACAACCGCAATCCCCACAGCTTCCTGAAAGCCTTTGAGAAACACAGCCCCGAGCAGGAGTAGCAAGAAAAGCGTGATCCCGATCTGCCAGGCAGTTGGGTTATGCTCCATAAAATGCGCCACAAAGTGGTTCTCACGGACGTGCGCGGCGGCGTCGGCGGCGGAGAGGGTCATCGTGATAATGAAGTCCGTCGCCACAAAGCCCAGCAGAATCAAGACAAAGAACTTGCTGTACCAGCTCTTGAGCAGCGCCTCCAGCATCGAGATCGAGCCCTCGCCGTGAGGACTCTCTTGGGCAACACGGCGGTAGATGGGGAAGGCTCCAAAGAGTGTGAGCAGAATCAGCACCAGAGTGGCGATGGGCGAGAGGGCTCCTGCTGCCAGAAACGCGATTCCGGGCTGGTAGCCTAGGGTGGAGAAGTAGTCCACGCCCGTGAGACACATTACTTTCCACCAAGCGTGAGGCTTGTGTCCGTGCTCGTGCTCCTCTTCAAAAGCCCCCTCGGCGTTGGAGACATAGCCTTCGAGAAACCACTTTTTAAACTTTGCGTTCATGGGAAATTCTTGTCTTAGCCTGCGACATGGACAATCGGGCGCTTGCCTTGATCGGGCTGGGCGCGGCGCAGAATCTCATGGGTGAGGGGCGCGACATCTCCTTGGCCGGTTAAGAAGAACTTGCCTAAAAAAGAGAGAGGGCTACCGTTGATCCAGTTGAAGTAGATATGTGCTCGTCTATTATGCCGCTTTTGAAGCTCCAGCGCCACGGCAGCGATCGCATTGGGCACGGCGACCCCGTGGCAACGGAGCACCCAGAACCCGCCCTCATTTATGCCTTCTACCCGAAGCGACGACGAAAAATTCGATGCGTCTTGGATGTAGACCTCTAGGAAAGCGTAGCGCTCTGCGGGGGAGATCTGGTGGTCTTTTTCTGCGTCAAATGTCGCGCGGGAGTACTCGGCGGCATCGCGCGCATCGGGGTGGTTGGCGATAAAGCGCACCTCGGGCTGCCTGGCAAGCTCGGCCATCATCTGGAGTGCTTGCTCATCAAAGACGATCTCGTCTACCCTAAGCTCGACCGTGCGCCAGACGCGTGAGACGGTGGAGATTAGCAAGATCGCGAGGATAAAGAGAAACGAGATCCCGAGCCCCTCGGCCTTGTTGCTGATGATATTAGCCAGGATGGTGTAGATGAAGATCGCCGTGACGATACCAAAGCCGATCAATGCCACGCGCTCTTTTGCCCGCCAGGCGGCGATTGTCACGGCAATGGTCGCGCTTGTCATGAGGGCCAACACGCCGGTGGCGTAGGCACCCGCTTGGGCATCCACATCGGCCTGGAAGAGCAGAGTGACGAGAAAACAAATCCCGGTAAAGATGACGACCAGAGGCCGGTTGGCGCGTGTCCATTCGGGGGCCATGCCGTAGCGGGGGAGATAGCGTGGGACGATATTCAGAAGCCCCGCCAGGGCGCTCGCCCCGGCAAACCATAAAATCAGCACCGTGAAAATATCGTAGACCGTCCCGAACGTCTCCCCAAGATAGGTCTGGGCCATGTACGCCAGAGCACGGCCATTGGCAACACCAGGCTTCTTGGTTGCAGAGAGCTTGTAGAGAGCGCCGCCACTGATGGAAGTCACGGTCAGGGTCACGGGAACCGGTTTCTCGACTACCTCTGAGGTGCCCTCTCCCTCCTTTGCCACAATCGTGCTGGTTCCGAGTGGGGGAGAACCGGGCACTTCGACGACAAAGATCGGCTCTTTTTCCTTCTTGGGATGAAGGGTTATCGTGGTGCCTTTTACAAACTCGGTGGCGGGAATCGTGCGCTCCCCCATGAGCGCGGGGAGATACTTGTCTGGGGAGATCAGTGTGGTGGTGACGATACTACTGCCGATCAGCAAGACACTCATCAGCACCGCTGCCGTGGTCAGCAGGTGCCCTGCGTTGCGAATACGGCCCTTGGGCTCGTCCTCGGTGTCCGTCTTATCGCCCCCGACTAGGGGCATCACCACAACACCCGTCTCGAAGCCCGAGAGTCCTAGGGCGAGCTGTGGGAAGACAATAATCGCTGCGATGGCCATGTGAGCTGGTGTCGGGTGGATCGCCAAGAGACTGCGCTGCCACTCTCCCAAAAGCTCCGGGCGGTGGGAGATCTCCTGAATTCCTCGGACGATCACGGCGATATTCAAGCCGATGTAGACCACCACAATCCCCACCGCGATTCCAATGGCCTCCTGAAAGCCTTTGAGAAACACAGCCCCGAGCAGGAGTAGCAAGAAAAGCGTGATCCCGATCTGCCAGGCAGTTGGGTTATGCTCCATAAAATGCGCCACAAAATGGTTCTCGCGTACGTGCGCCGCAGCATCGGCAGCAGAGAGGGTGATGGTGATGATAAAGCCCGTCGCTGCAAAGCCAATGAGACAGAGCACCAGTAGCTTACCCTGCCAGTAGGGGAGCAGCTTGGCCAGCATCGAGATCGAACCATCCCCATGAGGGCTTGCCTTCGCTACCCGCTTGTACATGGGGAGCGCCCCAAAAAGCGTGAGGAGGACTAAGACAAAAGTGGCGATGGGAGAGAGTGCTCCGGCGGCAAGCGCGGCAATTCCCGGTTGGTACCCAAGAGTGGAGAAGTAGTCTACCCCCGTGAGACACATGACCTGCCACCAGGGATGGGGCTTGTGTCCGGGCTCATGCTCCTCTTCAAAGGCGCCTTCGACATTGGAGACGTAGCCTTCTAAAAACCAGTTCTTAAATTTTGTGTTCACTATAGTTCGTACCGGGTAAAACGAGGTTATGCTACCGCTAAATTCGCGGATGTCAAATAGCAGACCCTATCATAGCAGGCAAGTTGCACTTTGGCTTTAAGACAAGGCATAATAGAGGTATGGCAAGGAAGCATATTTTTCTCGGAATGACACTTACGGCGGGGCTCGCTCTCGCGGCTAGTATCCCCGCGCTCCCTAAAATCACCCTTGCGGAGCGGGGGCAGGGGGGGGCTTTGGAAGACGTTTTCCAGCGTGAGCTCTGGCCGGTGCTCAGTAGCCAGTGCGCCTCGTGCCATGGCAAGAAAAATCCCTCGCAGTTTTTGCTGCCGACGGACTCGCACACCGCGTTTCTCAAGCTTATCGCCGAGGGGCAGTTCGACCCGGACAACCACTCCAGCATTGTCTACCGCGTGACGACCACGGATAAGAACATTATTATGCCTCCGCAAGGCATGCACAAGCTCACCGTGGCGCAAGTGACTAGCTTCGATCACTTTGGCGAGGCAGTTCGCGCACAGCAAGCCGCCACCGGGAAGAAACCCGACGAGCAGTTTCCTACCTACCTGACCCTGCCTTTCACGGGCGCAAAGAAGCCCAGCTTTGACAATACCTTTATCACGTTTCGGCAGCTCCGGGGCAAGACTCTGGCGATCTTTGGCGATGATGGTGAGCGCGAAGACCGTAATTTATTTATGGACAATGCCCATCTCTTTGGCGGCGCGGACTTTATCAAGCGCTTCGACGAGACCTCGAAAGCCTCCCCGACATTTCTTTCGGGCGTGGAGCTGATCGGTCGTGAGCTGGCGAGCAAGGCCTATCTGAACCGCACGGGGCCGTTTTCGGGCTTCAGCGATGCTACCGCAGAGCGCGAGGGAGTGACGCGGCTCTGGAAGAAGCTACTTTTCCGCGAACCCACGGCCTCCGAACTCGTCGAGGCGCAGGCATTTCTCAAGAGTGTCGCGGCGGCGCAGACAAGCCTCGCGGAGACCGCCCCGAGTGACCTGCGTTTCTCTCTCGCGGTCACGGATGAGCGGGGTCAGCGCGTGCTTAAGGAGCTGGGAATCGCCGTGCGCAGCGATGACCATGCGCTCACGACGCTCTACGTGGATCAGGAAGCGGGGGAGCTACCCGAAAAAGAGCTAGGGAGTTTCTCTCTGGTTCCCGGCGACACCGGCCAGCGCGTGATTATCAGCAACGCCGAGAGCTATGGCAATGTTAGTGTGGTCGGGATTCGGGTGAAGGGCGACTCGGGCGAGAAAGTTCTCAAGGTGGGCGAACCGGGAGTCTTGGTCGAAGGAGCCTGGAAAGTCAGCGGGGCCAGTGCGGAGGACAATAGCGAGAACAAAGGCGCATCGCAGATCACGTTTCCGCTAAGTGTCGAAAAGCCCGGCAAGTACTCCGTGAGCTTTCTCTGGCAGCGTGCCGCCACGCCCAAGGCGAGTGCGAAGCGCCCGGCGGGGAAGAACCTCGCCCCAAGCTCGCTCTGCCGTGATCTCTGTGTCCAAGTGCTCAGCCGCGATAGCGTGAGTCGTGTTGCGACACCTCCCACGCCAGACGTGCCCCCCAAAGGGGAGGCGCACTTTGTCATTGACCAGAGCGTGGACAACCGGCCTCATGCAGACTTAAAGTCATCGTTTGTCTTTGGGGCAAGCGGCGGCATTGAAGTGCGCAACGACGGCACCAGCAAGCGCGTGGTCGCCGATGCCGTGCGGCTCTTTGCGCCAACTAGCCCTACGCCGATTCTGCTGCGAGCAGGTAAGGCAAAAAATAAAGAGCAGTGGGGCAAGTTTCCCGCCGAGAGCTTCAATCCCTACAATACAGTCGGGCCAGAGCTGCTGCAAGACCTGGGAACGGATGGCAGCAAGAGGCCCCTGGCCCTGCTCTTTCCTCCCACCACGGGCGAGGGCTACGACCCGACCCGCGCCTACCGACCTGCCATTGTCTACCCCGGAAAAGCCGATAACGAGACCCGAGTGCCGATTGTGGTGAAAGCCGAGTCCTCGTCGCCGATTGTGCAGCTTGCCGCGCCACTGATTGCCCACGCCGGGGCGCAGATCGTCGTGGACGCGTCGTCGTCGTATAACATTCAGCGCTCGGCCTTGACCTTTCAGTGGACGCAGATCGGGGGGCCACGAGTCGTGCTGGCGAACCCAAAACAGCCCAAGCTGACATTTACCGTGCCCAAGCTCTCCGCCAAACAAGCCGCGTGGGAAGGGCTCTGTCGGGCGCTCTTAGCCCACCCCGACTTTCTCTTCACCCGTCCCCGCTCGCTGACGGCCACCACCGACCCTAAAGTCCGCAAGCGCTTGCAGCTCGTTAAGCTTGCTCAAGACTTGGTGGGGCGCACGCCAAACGACACCGAGCTGGCGCAGTGCGACTCCGGTGTCGCGCTGGAGAAACTCACCGACGGCTATCTCGCCTCCAAAGAGTTTGCAGACTTCTACTTTCACCGCACACGGCTCTATATCGAGAGCCACGGGACGCCAGAGCAAGATGAACCAGCGCGGCTCTGGATCTACCTGATGACCCAGAACCGCCCGTTCAAAGAGCTGCTCACCGCCGACTATACCGTCAATACCGCGTTTCAGCGCGAGCCGCGCCCGGCCTACTTCGGTAAGACCGGTGTGCTGACCATGAAGGGGTTTATCCAGGGCAAGCCTAGCCTGCCGCACTTCAACTACTCCGCCCAGGTCTGTGAGAAGTTTCTGGGCTACGCCTTTGAAGTCCCGGATGAGATTGTGCAGTCGCGCCAGGGAATCACCGCCTCAGCGACCACCGACCCGAAGTCGGCCTGCTACACCTGCCATAAAGTCCTCACGCCGCTCGCCTATCAGAGAGCGCACTGGGACGACCTGGGCAACTACCGTACGCACGATGAGTACGGCCTCGCCATTGACCACTCGGATCGTGACGAAGTGGCGGCCTATCCGTTTAAGGGCGAGGGAATGGAAGCGTTTGCGACGCAGGCCGTCGCCAAAGAGCGCTTTATCCGCACGATCCTGCAAACGCACTTCGTCTGGTACTTTGGCCGCGAGCTGCGCTGCGAGACCGACGAGCGTGGCCTCTACCTGCGGCTCTGGAATGCTACCCAGAAAAGTAATTTTGCCATCAAGCCGCTCATAAAAGCGCTGGTGCTCACCCCGGAGTATCTCAATGGCACGGTCACGGCACCACTCGCCCCCGATCCCAAGAAGAAGCGCCTCGCACAGCTTTCCACTTTTCATCAACGCATCCAAAAAATGAAGAGTAAGCAATGATAAAGGTTATTGATGGTCACTACCTTCCCGACGATCTGGATGAGCTTCTTGATCTCATCAACGAGGCAACATGCTGGAATCTGTCGGTGGTAAGTGATCAGGCAGAGGTCTGGGGCTGTGGGAAATACGATAATTGGAAACCAGCCCCGTCGGCTACTGGCATTTGGGAAATTTTTGCAGGGCATGGGCTTGTGGCAGAATGTGACTTACGCGAGGAGATGCTGGGGTTTGTCAAAGGTGTATTCTTCGCTGCATTTCAAGGAGAAAACAGAGCTAGTATTTTGAACTTTCTGAACTGGCAGAAGGCCAACACCGTCGATTATGTTAACGTACGACAACGAGTCTGGTTTGAATGGATGTTTCCGCAGGATAATCCCATCCCCATACCACGATATGAAAATATAGAAATGGAGCTAGAGCAATGACACTATTGCTTGAGAAAGCATTTGGCAAAGCCTCAGAACTAGAAGCAACAGAGCAGGACGATTTGGCGCAGTGGTTGCTTGATGAGATTCAGCACGAAGAGCGCTGGAAACATTCGTTTCGTGAATCTCAGGATATTCTCGCACTGCTCGCCGATGAAGCATTGCTTGAGTTCAGGAGCGGAAAGACAAAAGAGCTAGAGCCAGAGAAACTGTGATATCACGGACAACTCAGAGGTTTCGAGTGCATCCCGGACTACGTTTTCGAAATGTTCACGAAACACAGCCAATTTACTCTGCAAGAATCAACCAGAGCTATCGTGCGGTGGGAGTCCGAACAGGTGAAACGATTGTCTGGTTCTGGATTGGGAGTCATGCGGAATATGATCGCCTATTAGATCGTTTGTAAGGAAAATCAACATGAGTGACTATCACGATATCGAAGAGGGGGCCGTGGAGTTTTCGGAGTGCCCGGAGCTGGGGCCTTCGGTTCTGGACACGCACTTGCCCAAGCCAACCGTGAACCCGTGGGCGGTGACGCGGCGGGACTTTCTGCGTCGCGGGGCGACGGCGGGGCTGACGCTTGGGGCGGCGGACTTTCTGGGGTACTTACTCAAACATGGCGATCCGAATCAAGGCGCGGCACTGGCGGCGAGCTTGGAGGCAAAGGCCGCCGAAGGGGCTGACCCCCACTATCTAATCTACTGGTTTGTGGAGGGCGGCTGGGAGAGCTACGACATGTTCTCGCCGCTGGACACTGAGAACAATATCTTCCCCAAGACCCGCCTGCCGTTTGAGAAAATCAGCGCCGAGCGCTACCGGGTGCTGAACTTTAACACACCTGGTTACCGGGTGGACGGCATCTGGAACGGAAAGATCAACTATGGCTATCTCGCCGAGCCGGGCAAGAGCCTGTTTCCGGAGATGGCCGTGCTCTCGTCCATGCACACCGGCCAGTTTCACTCCGGCGAGCGCCTTAAAGCCCACATGGGCAGCTATGACTTACGCCTCCAGGCGGACCGTGATCCCGATGAGCGGAGCGTCATGCAGGCATTTGCTGAGGTCTATGGCCAGAGCTACGCGCTTCCTAATCTCTCGTGGCACTGGTGGCTTAGCGATGGCGAGCTCAATGAGGTGCAGTACACGGGGCGCAAGGGCTACTACCATGCCCTCGGCCCCGCCCACGCCCACACGATCTATGGAGGCACGCCCGCCAATCTCCGTGACTTTCTGCTACGGATGCAGGGCAGCGCCAGTGATGTGGTCAATCGGCAGATCGAGAAGTTTCTCGACAATGCGCATGCCGGGCTGCGTAAAGACACCGAGATGGAGACCATCAAGAGCTACAACTCGGCGCGGCAGATCTATGCGGGGCTTTCGAGCAAGGGCAAGTCGCTGGATCGGGGAGCCCTCTCGCGCCTCTTTACCGACCCGACACTCAAAGAGAAGTTTAAAGTTAAGCCCGTGGACGAGCTGATCACCTACCGCTCGATCAATGGCAACAAGGCCCGCACGAAGTTCTGTCCTGCGACCAATGTGCAAGCCATGATGACCTACGAGCTGATGCGGGAGAACCTTTCGTGCGCTTACTTTATCGAGACACGCGATATTCGTCACTTCGACTCGCACCACAGCCGCAAGAACCTCTGGGCAGGCGATGGTGTCACGCCCAAGGGCCAGCCAGACCAGACAACGGGCCTCAAAGAGGAGCTCTGGGAGCCGCTCCTCACTCTCGTGGAGCTGCTGAAAAACACGCCGCATAAGACCACCGGGAAGCCGATCTGGGACTACACACCTGTCGTGCTGACCAGTGCGTTCGGTCGCTCCCTTCATGGCGATGTAGACGATATTATCAAGTCCAACCTGCCGATGTCGGAGCAGAAGCAGAAACTTGACGGTCAGGATATCTCCGAGCACTGGTTCGTGACCAGCGCGGCGTTTCTGGGGCCAAAGGTCAAGGGCGGGACGCAGTGGGGGCGCGTGGGAACCAAGACCATGCAGGCCATCCCGCTCCAGCCCGATGGCTCCCTCCACCCGGACTTCGATCCCGTCACCGGCGAAGGCCCCGTCGGCTGGAACGATAAGACCAGTGCTCGCTACAATGCCACCAAAGAGAAGCTCTACCGCGATGCGATTCCCAACCACGGGGATGTCTACGCCACGGCGCTCTATCTCTGTGATATTCCCAAGCGCAGCCAGACGGGGCGTAACGACCGAAACCCGCTGACGTACATCAAACGTTCCTCCGGTTGAAACGGACGGGATATAATACGCGTCGTGATTGAGCTAAAAAGTGTCGGGGTGACGTATCCGACCGGAAACGTGACAGCACTGACCGATATCTCCCTAGCGCTCCCCGCCGGGGACTTTGCCTTTTTGGTGGGGCCGACCGGAGCCGGGAAGTCTACGCTCCTCAAGCTACTCTACGCCGATGTGCGAGCAACGTCGGGGAGCATCTCCGTGGCGGGCCGCGACATTACCAAGATCATCCCCCATGAGATTCCCGCGCTCCGGCGGCAGATGGGGATCGTCCTCCAAGACTACGGCTTACTTCCCCAGCGCACGGTCTGGGAGAACATGATGTTCGCCTGCGAGGTTCTTGGGCTACCACGGCCCGAGGCACGCCAGCGGGTGCGAGAGCGCTTGGAGCAGGTGGGGATGCTGTCCCGGTGCGATGCCTTTCCTGCTCAGCTCTCCGGCGGCGAGCAGCAGCGCGTTGCGATTGCGCGGGCACTGGTGGGAAAGCCCGCCTTACTCATCGCCGACGAGCCCACGGGCAACCTCGATCCGGAGACGAGCGCCGGAGTTATGGACGCCTTGCTTGCCGTGAGTGATGAGGGAACGACCGTGCTGGTGGCGACTCACGACAAAAACGCTGTGGATCGCCTGCGCCGCCGCGTGATCGCGATCGAGCGTGGCACTCTCGCTCGCGACGAAGCCGAAGGGGCTTACGGGTACGCCTCGTGACACGTGCCTTTCCGTTTCTCTTTCGTGAGGCGCTGATCAACCTGCGGCGGCATGGCCTGATGACCGTGGCGGCCATCACGACCATTGCCGTGGCGCTCACGCTGGTCGGATCGTTCTCTCTCACGTTCTCCCAGCTCCGCACCATGAGCCGTCGCACGGTAGATGCCTTTGAGATGCGCGTCTTTTGTCGGCCTGAGATCACCCGAGAACGCCTAGATGAGACTGAGGCAAAGCTACGTGAGCTGCCAGGCGTGGCAGAAGTGACCTACCGCTCACGGGACGATGCTTTTGCCGATGCGGCAAAGAGCCTCCCCATTGACACGGTCGGCCTCCCAAACCTCATGCCCGACACGTTCGTGGTCAAGCTCCGTAGCGCCGAGCGGGCGTCTACCACGGCAAGCACGATTCGGAGCTGGCAGGGGGATGTCGAGAACGTGGATGTGCCAGAGGAGGAGCTAAAAGTGGTTCTCCGGCTGGCGGACTTTATCCGAAACCTGGGGCTACTGGGCGGAGCGCTCTTGCTCTTTGGTGCCCTCGTGGTGGTCGTCAACACCATCCGCCTCTCGGTGTTTTCCCGTCGCCGCGAGATCCAGATCATGAAGATCGTCGGTGCCACCCCCGGCTTTATCCGCCTGCCCATGCTGATCGAGGGGCTCATTCACGGAGTTGTCGGAGGGCTCCTGGCAGCTCTGGCCCTGATTGCCTTGCTTCGCTATACGGACACTCTAACCGTCGCGATTCCCTTGCTGGCGAGCTACCTGGAGCCCGTCAACCTCCCTTTACTGGCGATCTCTCTCGTTTCCGGCGGAGGTTTCCTCGGGGCAACCGGAGCTTGGCTCAGTCTCTCTCGGTACCTGCGCTAAAGCGCTCCGCCCAGTCGAGCATCTCCCACAGGACATGGAGCACGCTCTCACGTGCTCGGTAGCTGTGGCTCTCGTGGGGCAGAAGGGCGAGGCGTGCCGTCGCTCCGTGCGCTTGAAGGGCTTGGTAAAAACGCTCGGACTGAATCGTGTGCGTCCCCGGATTATTGTCTACCTGACCATGGATCAAAAGAAGGGGGTCTTTGATCTTGTCGGCGTGGGTAAAAGGCGAGAGCTTGTGGTAGATCTCGGGCGCTTCCCAGTAGCTCCGGCGCTCACTCTGGAAGCCAAACGGGGTGAGGGTGCGGTTGTAGGCACCGGAGCGGGCGATCCCGGCGCGAAAGAGTCCGGGAGCGTAGGCAAGGAGATTGGCGGTCATGAACGCGCCGTAGCTATGTCCCCCCACCATCACGCGCTTCGGGTCGGCGATCCCGCGCTCCGTGAGGGTGTGGATGGCCGCTGTCGCCGCGCCGACAAGCTGCTCGGCAAACGTGTCGTTCATGGTCTCGGGGTCACCGACGATCGGCATGGCGGCATCCATCAGCACGGCCCAGCCGCGCAGGAGAAACCAGAGGGGGCTGGTTCCCATGAGCCGAGTGAAGGTCTTGTCAGAGCCACGGACTTGCCCTGCCGTCGCCGCGTCGCTGTACTCTTCCGGGTAGGCCCAGAGCAGAAGCGGCAGGTGGGGCTGGGAGTCTGGCGCGATTCCGGGGGGCAGATAGAGCATCCCTGAGAGCGGAACCCCATCGGCCCTTTCGTAGCGCACCAGCTCCTTGTGAAGCCCGGTGACTTCCGGGTGCGGGTCGGTGTAGTGGGTTAATGCTCGGCCCCCCCCGCCCCCAATAATGGGGGAGCCAATGTAAAAGTTGGTTGGCTCCGTGCGGCTCTGGCGGCTGGTGAGAAGCTCGTCGCCGATAAAGGCGAGGAACGTCTCAAAGTGCGTGTCGCCGCACTGGAAGACTCGCTCTTTCTCGCCGGTACTGAGATCGAAGGCATCCAGAAACGGGCGGTCACCCTCGGGCGTGGCGCCACGACCTGCCAGAAAAACACGGCCCCCCCGCGTGTCCATGACCCGCTCGCCCGTGGGCTTCTGGGTCGTGATAAAGCTCCCCGGATCGCCGTAGGCATCGTTGACGGAGAGATCAAAGAGTGTCTTGCGTGCTTCCCAGCGTCCCCACGTAAAGTAATACGTCGTCCGCCAGCGCCGGTCACGGTCGTACTCGGTGACAATGGCGGCGTGCGGGTCATCCGGCCAGTCCCAGCCCGCAAACCGATGTGTCAAACGGAAGCTTTCCGCCCCCCCTGCCCCCGCCGAGCAGGGGAGTGAAAGCGTCATTACTTTGTCGCGGTGCTCGACTTTGGCGAGGGGATTGCCACCGTCGAGCGCCTCGACAAAGTGGATCGTGGCGGGGAGATTGGGCTGCCACTGTGCACCTCGTGGGCCGGTCGGGACACCCTGCTGTGGGACTTCATCGCTGATCGGGAGCTCGGCAATCGTGTGGACAAGCTGACCCGTCGCTCGCTCCCAGACCTCCGTGCGGCGGGCGAAGAGCTGGTAGGGGACGCGGTAGGAAAACGGCGGGACGAGGCGCGTGACCAGAACAAACTCTCCGCTCGGCGAGGGGCGTGCGCTCGTGGCCAAGACGGGGGAACCGACGTGCGTGAGAGTCTGGGAGAGAAGATCGAAGGTCGCAAGCTGAACCGTGGCCAGGTAGGTAAAGAGCGCCTCGTCGTAGGGGCTGGTGAGCAAGTCCTGATAGGTCGCCGCGCGGGTCTGCTTGCCACTGGCCTCCTGGACAATCGGGCCGTCGGGGGCGGTCGGTCGTGTCGGGGCGGCTCCCAAGTCCGCGACGAGAGTCAGAAAGAGGGTCTGGTTGTCTATCCACTGGATCGGAGCCGCCAGCATGTCCGAGAGCGAGATTCCTGGCAGAGTCTGGGCGGTTGCCGTCGCAACCTCACCGAGTGCTAGAGAGAGCCCTCCGCCCGGACTCTCGACAAAGAACGCAAAGTGCCTCCCATCATCGCTCCAGACCGGCCCGCCGGGAATCGCCTCGGCAGGCAGTCCCGTCACGGGGCGCTCGCTGCCCAAAGACGTACTGAGAAGCGTCAGGTTGCTGTACCGAGTCAGCCGCTGCGTCCCTGGGCGTGTCACATCAAAGCGAACCCCCGCCAGCTTTTCAAAGGGCCGTGCGAGATCTGAGATAGGGGGGTAGGCCTCGTAGCCCAGCAGCAACAAGTGCGACCGATCCGGGGAGAGCGAGGAGAGCGGAGTCAGGGGCGCATCGAGCAAGGCAACGAGGTCATCGCCGGGCGTTTGGTAGGGCATAGGAGGGATTCTACCCGACTTTGACGAATGAAAAAGCTATTAGAAGTCATTAGGGAGGCACTGTGATGTTGTTGTTTCGGACCTTGGCGGGAGTCTTTGCAATCGGGATGATCCTGATCGGTTTACTTGCCTCACTGATTGGTGGCTTTAACGCAACTCAGTTGTACGTGGGAGTTGTGCTGACATTCATCACAGGGTGGATTGCCTTCCGCCGACATGCCTTGATCTGGTTTTCGTCATTCTATTGGCTAAGTATTGCTGGGATTGTTTGTCTCTCTGCTCCCTGGCTTCCTCTCGTGACGGCTGTTGATCAGCTTGCGAAAGGCACACCTCGCGAAGAAGTTGTACAGCGTTTAGCACCTTGGCTTGAAGAGGAAAAAATTCCCAAAGGAAACGAATCTTCGGCTTGGTCACCCTTCAACACTCGGACGAGTCAGGCGTGTCGGTCACTTCTCTCTCCACCCGAGGCTATGGAATTGAGTTTTCGAAACAACAGGCTCCAGCATATCAAGATATATTGGGACTGAGAAAAGCCTGCGATAGAATAGCGGGGCGGAATCGGAAGGACAACGACTTAATTTTATGCGCTGGGCTGAGATTGAAATAGCGGCGGTGGGGGATGATCAAGAGCTGTACTCTACCCTTCTGACGGAAGTGGCGGGGTGCCAGGGTTTTTCGGCAGACTCAAGCACAGTGAAGGGGTATCTTCCTGTGGATGAGCGTCTGGAAGGCTCGCTGCTAACACTGCGCGCTGCGGCGGGGCGTGAGGTGACCATTCGGTTTGTGCAGGAAGAAGACTGGGCCAACGCTTGGAAGCAGTACTTCAAGCCGCAGCGGATCGGAGAGCGCATTGTGGTCAAGCCGAGCTGGGAAGCGTTTTCCCCTAAGCCCGGTGATCTTGTCGTGGAGATGGATCCTGGGATGGCATTCGGGACGGGGCTGCACGCCACGACGCGGCTCTGTCTGCGTGCGCTTGAGCAGCACGTCAAGGGCGGAGAGACCATCGCCGATGTCGGGACCGGCTCGGGGATTCTGGCGATTGCTGCGATTCTACTCGGCGCAAAAAGCGCTATCTGCACCGATATTGACCCGCTCGCCGTTCGAATCGCGCGGGAGAATATCGAGCGCAACAAAATGACCGGCATTGTCGAGGCCGTTGAAGCGACACTGCCGCCACCGGGGCAGTTTGATATCGTCGTTGCCAACATTCTCCCCGATGTGATCCTAGGAATGGCAGAAGAGCTCATCGCCGCCACAAAGCCAGGTGGTCTTCTGATGGTCTCCGGCATCATCGAAAGCCGCACGGAAGATGTCAAAGCAGGTCTAGTGGGACTTGGATTAAAGATTCTAGCGGTTGAGACGGAAGGAGAGTGGGTCGGAATTCTGGCACAAGGGGAATAACCTAAAACCCGCCTATTTGCAGTGCTGTCTATTACTTGATATAGTTTAGCTCACTGTTTGTGCGTATTTCCTAATCTCACTAATACTTATAGACATGAAGTCTGAGTTCGTAAAAAACTATGTTTAATACCGATTGTTTAATCGTTGGGGCGGGATATAGCGGCTTAGTTGCTGCAGAACGCTTAGCAAATAAATACGGTCTTCGAAGTATTATTGTTGAACGACGCTCCCATATCGGGGGGAATGCTCATGATGAATATGATGACCATGGTGTTCTTGTGCATACTTACGGCCCTCACTACTTCCGTACAAATGCAGAACGAATAAAAGACTATTTATCGCTATTTACCGAATGGCATCCTGTTGATTATAAAATTTTATCCTATACAGAGGGGAAGTACTGGAAGTTTCCCATTAACTTAAATACATTTGAACAATTAATTGGCCGCGATTCTTCCACGGAAGAAATGGAGGCATGGTTGGCAGAAAAACGGATTCCCATCGAGAGTCCGTCAAATTCGGAAGAAGTTATTATCTCTCAGGTAGGTTGGGAACTCTACGAGAAATTCTTTAAGGGTTATACAATTAAACAGTGGCATCGGAGTCCTAAAGAATTAGATGCTAGCGTTTGCGGACGTATTCCTATTCGGACGAATCGTGATGATCGTTATCTTCGCGAGACATTTCAAGCCTTGCCTAAAGCGGGATATAGTCGGATGTTTCAACGCATGCTTGCTGCTTGTGGGGATTATGTTCGACTTCTCCTAAATACGGATTATCGTGAAGTGATGTCACAGATAAGCTACCGGCACTTAATCTATACAGGACCAATCGATACTTTTTTTGATGATTGTTATGGAACACTACCCTACCGGTCACTACGTTTTGAACGCGAGTCGTTTGATGCAGAACAACTCGAAAGGCGTATAGAAATTTCAGGGCGCGAAGGTTTTTGGCAGCCTGCGATGCAAGTGAACTATCCAAATGATGAAAAATTCACGAGGATTGTTGAGATTAAGCATGCAACGGGGCAAAAAACTTCAAACTCTACAATTGTACGGG
>NZ_CBAYMC010000074.1:0-16984 GCF_964826245.1 Armatimonas sp.
ACAGGAGCATCAAAACCAGAACGACACAGAACACGAGGCAGAAAAGAAAAAGGAAGCGGCTTCGCCGCCAGAAGAACCCGAAGCAATTTCGGGAGAAATGACCACCGAAGACTAACTCAGTCCGTGGACCAAATCAGGGGTACAGGCCACGCCCGCCATTACCAAAAGCAGACAAGACACTGACACCATCCGCAGGAGCTACCCATGTTTTTGATGGACTAGCGTCCGCAGTTGCAGTCCCAGAACCAGTGATCGTAACTTTCCATGATCCTGCAAAAACAGGAGAAACTATAAAAACCAAGCAATAAAAAAATAAATTTTTCAGAAACAACATATTTCTACCTCAATCATATTTAAAATACCAGAAGTTGTGGGCACTAGCCCGGAAGTTGTGGGCACTAGCCCGGAAGTTGTGGGCACTATAGCCCTTCGACACTACTACTAATCCTACTGCTTTTCGTGATCGGTGAGAACCCTATTGTTCTCGAACAAAAAGAGTTTAACCCATTTCTTTGAGTATGTCAATACGCATATGACGTATTTCCAAATTACATCTTAGTTCCTCTCATAAGGCTTCAGAAGCACTTGAATCCCGGAGTGAAAATAGACATTATATCCATTAGTTCCTTAGTCAAGCCGCTGCAAGTTGTTGACAGCAGTTGCCGGATTGAGATGAGCTGAGTAGGCACAACAAACGCGTTTTACTGTTAACTGTGTCAGGAGCCTGGACGAGGATTTAAATGGGTATAACGTCTAATGGTATTTATGTCCGCCATTTTGATAGTTCCCAGAATCATACACGGAGATAAAAAATGGCGATGGGATATCCCAGAGCAAAAAGGTTAGTTCCCAAAATCATTCAGGGAGCTAACTTTTTGGCAGAAATATTTCCTGCCAAGCGTGACGACAAGACCAGCGGCTACAGCAACGAAGCGGGGGGCTATGGCTGTTAAAGAGCGATCTGGCAGGGTATAATCTCATCTATGCCGGTCGCACTTGCGCCGCCTCCTACGGTACACGCCCACGACTTTGACGGTCCACTCGACCTGCTGCTGCACTTGGTGCGGCACGGGCGCATGGATATCTTTGACCTGCCTGTCGCGGATCTCTGTGACCAGTATCTGGTGCATCTCAATGCGATGGAGACGCTGGATCTGGGCGTGGCGGGGGAGTTTCTCGTGATGGCGGCCACGCTCCTAGAGATTAAGTCTCGCCTGCTACTGCCCGCGCCGCCCAAAGAGGAAAACGAGGACGAAGCCGATAGCAGTGTGGAAGACCCACGCGCGGAGCTGGTGCGGCGGCTCCTAGAGTACAGCCAGTACCAGAGTATCGCCGAGTCGCTGCTCCAGCGCGAGGGGGAGATCCACCGCTCGTTCTTCCGCGATCCCCTGCCGTATTCATCGGAGTACGCCCTGCCTCCCAAGTTTGGCGAGCTCCCCGCCGACGCGCTTCTGCGAGCCCTGGAGCGCATTCTCGCTGATGTCGGAGCGGGCGAGCGGCAGATTACCAGTGTCCGTCGCCAGAAGATCACGCTCCGCATGACGATGCGCCTGGTGCTAGGTCAGGTCGAAAAAGCGGGCGATGAGGGACTGGATTTAGAGGAGCTTCTCCCCGTGTCGCCTTTTGAGGTCATCGAGATCATCTTGCTGTTCTTAGCCCTCCTGGAGCTCCTCAAACAGGGCTCGATAGATGTCCAGCAGGAGGCGTTCTGCACCCCCATCCGCCTGGTCTTTGTCCCCGAAGAGAGCCGCGAGACCCACATTACCTCTCACTTATCTAACTTGGAGGAAACCGACGACGATGCGTAGCCTTTTGGGCATGGTAGAGGCACTGCTCTTTGTCTCCGGTGATCCGCTCTCACTCAAAGAGCTGAGTAAGGCGACCGAGTGGGATGAAGATGCCGTACGCGAGGCGCTCGATGAGCTACGCCTGCGCTATCAAGACGCCGACTCAGGCCTCCGAATCGTGGCCCTCGGCGAGGATACGTTCCAGCTTGCCACCCGGCCCGAGTACGGCGAGACGATCGGCAAGCTCCTTGCGCCCCATGCCAACCGCCTCTCCAAGCCCGCCCTGGAGACGCTGACCATTGTCGCCTACCGTCAGCCCGCCACGGCAGCGGAGATCGAGGCCATCCGAGGCGTCTCCTGCGATGGCGTCCTCAAGACGCTCCAAGAGCGTGAGCTGATCTCCGAAGCGGGACGTAAGCAAACACCCGGACGACCGATTCTCTACGCCACCACGCCCGCTTTTCTCCACTACTTTGGCCTCACTAGCATAGAGGATCTGCCTGCCCTCCCCGACGATGCTCCAACCGAGATCGAGCAGCAGGCCGCACAGCTCTCTTTGGAGGCTGCCAGCGCCCTATGAAACTTCTCCCTCTTACTCTTCCTCTCGCACTTCTCTTGCTTTGTAGCGTCCCCAGCCTCGCACGTCCCGGACGCAGGCCTCCACTCCGCAAACCGCCCACCTATAAGACCGAGGCGGAGCACATTGCCTTGGTAAAGTCCGGCAAGCTTCCGGGCTACTTCAATAAAGCCGATCTGAGCAAGCCCCCCGTGCTCTCCGCTCCCAGTGCGCTCCTCATGGAGTACGATACGGGCGAGGTTCTCTACGAGTCCGCCGCCGATACGAAGCGCTACCCGGCCTCCACCACCAAGATTCTCACGGGTCTGCTTCTGGCGGAAAACACCAAGCCTGATGACATTGTCATGTGCACCGACCCTGCGGTGCTCAATGTCGAGCCCAGCTCACTTCATATCAAGCTCAAAGAACGCTTCCGGGCCGAGCAGCTCCTCTACGGGTTTCTCCTGCGCTCCGCCAACGATGGAGGCGTCGTTATCGCCGACCACGTGTCCGGCTCCGTTCCCGCTTTCGCACAGAAAATGAACGAGCGGGCAGCGCAGATTGGGGCGACCAGTAGCCACTTTGTCAACCCACATGGGCTCCATGATCCCGATCACTACACCACAGCCCGTGATCTCGCTCTGATTGCACGTATTGCCCTGCAAAACCCACGCTTTGCGGATGCCGTTTCGATCCCACGGCGGACGATCAGCCGCTCGTTGAATTTTAAAGACCTCGTCGTGGAGTCGAAAGCCAAAAAAAGCTTTTATGATGTCGTACCAGGAGCCGACGGCGTAAAGACCGGTTTTACCAATCCCGCCCGCCACTGCTATGTCGGCTCCGCAACCCGCAATGGTCGTCGGCTACTGGCCGTCATCTTGGCAGCGCCTTCCAGCGGAGTCGGGGATGCCGTTTCTCTCATCGAGTGGGGATTTGCTCGCTACAGTGCCAAGACGGTCGCCGTTGAAGGGCAGCGGGCCGCGTGGGTGCCCACACGTCTTGGGGCGGAGGGGCGCGTTGCGGCGCAGGTTAGCCAGACGCTCCATGTGACACAAGATCGCCTGTACCCCACAAAAATCGAGACAAGGGTGGAGGTTACTGCCAACACGGCACCGATTCAGAAGGGCCAAGAAGTGGGAGTGCTCGTTGTGCTTCGGGGCGGCAAACAAATCGTTCGCGTCCCGCTCCAAGCCACACAAGCCATTCCTCGCTCCATGGTTCGAGCCACCAGCCGCAGTCCCTGGCTCTGGGTGACACTTGCAGGTGGGGGGGGCGCAACCCTGTTAATCCTTCGACAGCGCCAGCTCGCGCAAGCACGCCGCGCCCGTGCTCGCCGCCGCCGAAGAACCATGCCCCCGCCCATGCCCGAGGAGCAGGCAGCCCCCACGCGCAACTTCACACAACCCTGATTACCGCAAAGGTTCTTAGGGTTCCCAGTCGGCGCGGCTGCCCATTGGAGCGGGAACGAGATTCGGGGAAGAGTCCAGCGCTTCCGTTCGGTTCGCGCTAAACGGAGCATCGGCGATGGAGTAGACCCAAGCGGCAAAGGCAATCACGGCAAAGATGACCGTCGGGGTTCCCGGCGCGGGCTGGGTGAGCTTCATTCGCCCCATCGAAAATGCCCCGGCCAAGTGCTCAAAGAGCGCGTCACGATCCGGCAGGAGCAAGACAATGGAGAGGGCCACCACAAAAACACTGACGATAATGCCGCCCTTGACAATCTGACCACAGTAAAACTGCCCCAGACCTGGCACCAGGGAGAAGACCATGGTGAGCCCGGCGTGGCGTTTTCCCGACTGCGCGGTGCGAAGCACATCGAGGAGGTCTTCACTAGGCGCGAGCACGCCGCCCAGGCGCGCCATCGCGGCCTGATCGGAGAGGCGCACGGTCACCTCGCCCAGCTTTTTCTCCGCGGAGAGGCGTGTCCCCCCCGAGAGCTCCAGCGCTTTTTCATAGTGCTCTTTGGCCTGCTCTAAGCGCTCTTCGGCGGCCAGCAAGTCGCCGAGCTGCTCGTAGACAGGCGCGGCGGCGGTGGGTGAGACATGAGGGGCGAGCACCATGGCTTGCTCCAGGGTCTTGCGGGCATCGCGGATCAGCGCACGGGCACGCTCGACATTGGCACGGGTGAGAAGCCGCTGAAGCTCCCGCTCCCGCGCTATGGGATCGTCGGGAATGGCGATAGGGGGAACTTCCGGGGCAGGTTTAGCTGCGACCAAGGGAGCTGAGGCTACGGGAGCGGGAGGTGGTGAAACGACGGGAGATGGCGACAGAGATTGAGACGGAGGCGGAGAGGGTGGCGTGACGAGCACCGTGCCGCAAGAGCCGCAGAACTTATTGGTTCTGGGGTTGCGCTCGCCACAGTTCGCACAGTAAATAGGCTTCTCCACCTCACTCATGGCTATTCGACGTCGTCCTCGTCGAGAGGTTCCACTTCCTGGTCTGCCGCCGCGAAAAACAACGCATCGTCGTCGTCATCGCCTTCGTCCTCGCTCCAGTTACCCTGCGCTTCCAGTCCCTCCGGAAGAATGGTGCCCGGAGTCGGAGGCAGTGCGCCTTTGGGCTGTGGGGTTGTCCAAAACTGCTCTAGCTTGTAGCGCTCACGTGCCTCTTCGCTCATCAGGTGCACGACGATATCGCCAAAGTCCATCAGAACCCACTCGACACTGGCCTCACCTTGCACATTGGGCTTGCTCATGCCGGGCTCGTCTTTGACACGCTCCAGCACGTTCTCTGCCAGAGCACGCAAGTGCGGCGTAGACGTTGCGGTGACAATCAAAAAGAAATCCGCAACATTAACTTTCTCACGCAGGTCAATTAAAACGGGCTCGTGGCCCTTACGGTCTTCAATGGCGTCCAGAATAATCTGCGCCCGCTCTTTAGAATCTATTTTTGTATTCGACATTTAGCCACTACTCTATCATATAGCAAGGCGAGTGACCGGGTTCGGCTTAGGTACATATTCCTCAAGTAAGTAGCCAAGCTCGACAAAGTGAGTGGTACCTTCCCAGAGGGTTATCGTCCCAGAGGTTGTCCTGATGATGAGTATAGACGTATAAATTCCATAACCACACCGCCGACTCTCGTAACGCCAGGCTTCTACATCTCCCCACAACGCCAGCCTCTCTCCTGTTAGATTTCTCCAACGGAGCCCATGACCGTCCACTTGGACAGGAAAGATTGTCCGCCAGACAACGGTGTTCCACGAAGCCCAAGAGAAAAAAGCTGCTCCAGCGAAAAAGAACCAAGACTCTGGCTGAGCAGCTACGATGCGAGGCGTCTCATGACGCCATGTGGGGATGAACCCCAGAATAAACCAGAGTATCCCTCCCGCAATAGCACTGCCTACTCCTGCAAGCATCCAAAGCCAAAAACCTGGCCGACAGACCAGTGTCTCTTGTTTGATTGAACTGCTGCTCACTGGTAGAGCCTTTTTTTCTCAATCAGCGCCACAACACTCTCGGGAACAAGATAACGAATCGAGCGACTTGCCTGTACCCGCTGGCGAATTTCGGTGGACGAGATATCCAGCCCGTTCATCGCGGCAAAGATGATCTGCGGCTCCAGCTCGTCTGGAACTCCGATACGCGCCTCGGCCTCCGATACGCCTGGACGGTAAAACGCCACAAACTGTGCCAGCGTCAAACACGCCTCGGGCTCGCGCCACTTGCCAATATCGCGCACGGCATCGGTTCCAGTAAGGAAGTAAAGTGCCGAGTCGGGAAATTCTTGGGCCAGCGCCCGAAGTGTCTCGACCGTGTAGCTGGTGCCCTCGCGCTCTAGCTCGCCAGTCCAGACAGAAAAGTGAGGATTTCCGGCAATCGCCTCTTGCACCAGCTCGACCCGGAGCGTGGCAGGCGTAGACGTGTCCCCGATTTTGAAGGGAGAGACTTTATTGGGGACAAACAGAATATGATCCAGCCCAAACCGCTCCCGTGCTTCCTCGGCGATCCGAAGGTGGCCGTAGTGAATGGGGTCAAATGTCCCCCCAAACACACCCAGCTTTCTCATAAATTAGGCAATGTCCCAGTCGCCCTCGCCGACTTTTTGCCCATTACGGCGCTTCTCCCCGATCCGGTAGGCATCCAGCGCGATCAGCACACGGACAATCAGCAGCTCCAGCCCGAAGGCAGGCAGCCGCATCAGGCTCACGGCCACAAACGCCGCCAAGATGAGCAGCATTCCCTTCCCAACCTGGCCATTGAGAAGCTGGCCGACACCGGGAAAGAGAAACGAGAGAATCGCATGGACGGTGGAGTTTACCTCGCGGGTCTCCCCTTGCACCGCGGTCATGGTGGTCATGGTCTGCTGGAGCTGTGCTTGGCCCACACCCGCATGTACCTGAGCGATCTTACGAACCGTCGCACGAGGATCACGAACCCCATTGACACTCTGGCTCCACTCTTCCGTCACGGTACTCTGAGTGAAGCGCACCGGCGGCTTGTTCTCCGCAACCGGGTCGCTCTCCAGGCTCAGGCCCGCTTTAGGGAGATCCGCGCCACAGTGCGTGCAGAAAGAGAATCCGGCGCTCTCCGGTGCGATCACGCTCCCACACGACGGGCAGTTTTGAGGCGCGGCCGCCACTTTTGGCTTTGGTGTCGGGGCGATGGTCTCTGCAATGGTCTTGGCAGGGGTTTGTGGAGCGGGACGTGTCGCACCTTTGCGCGCCTGCTGAAGCAAGGCTGCCTGTCCCACTGCCTCGGCGGCGTTCTCCGCCTCGCGCTGCTGCTGCTCATCGGCCTTGAGCTGCGGGGGCAGGGGAATACGCACTGTCTTGACGACAGGCTCTTCCTCCTGCAAGATCAACCGCGAGCCGCCCGTGTTTTCGTCCGCCACTTAACTTAAATTCCTCTCTTTCCATTATAGCACGCATGCCCCCTGTCCCTTAGGGAGATATGCTACACTGATACTTACTGAGACGAGCTAAACCTAAACTTCGATGCGCCTGACTGATAAATCTCTTTTCTCCGAGCTGATTGTTCCTTTGCTGATCGGCTTGCTCTCGTTTCTTTTGATGCTGGTCGGCAATACGCTCTTTGATCTCTTGGACCGGATGTTTCAGAATAAGTGGCCCGTGAGCTACGTGGCGCGTGTGCTGCTCTTTAACATCCCAACCGTTCTGGTGCGCACTCTTCCTATTGCTGCCGCCGTGGGAGCAAGCCTTGCCACGAGCCGCCTGGCACGCGATGGTGAGCTCACGGCGCTCCGGGCCTCGGGGATCTCGCTACGCCGGGTCTTTGCGCCGCTTGTGGTCGTGAGCCTCGCGATGAGCGGCGTGGGCATCTATCTTTTTGAGCGCGTGGTTCCCTGGGCTTGGCAGGAGCAGCGCGATGTCCAAAAGATGCTCTTTAATCTCCCTGAGAACGTCATCGAGACCGCCACGACCATCGAGAGTGACAACTATATCTTCAGCTTCGCAAGTGCCAAGAGCCGGAAAGACACGCAAGGACAGCGCGTCTTTTTGGTGGAAGATGCCACGATTGTGGAGCGCAACCCCGGGGTTCCTGCCAAGCCACCTCGCATTAGCACCGCCACGCGCGGCGAGTACAAAGCGCAGGGCTTTACCTTCTACAATGCCGCGGTCCATGCCTTTCTGCCCAACGGAAGCGCCGACTACGACCTGATCGCCGCTCGTGAGGAGATCTCGGTCAGCATGGACAAGACCAGCGGCAACTTTCGGATCACCGATGAGCAGCTAGAGAACTTGCCCAGTAGCGAGCTGATGGCCCGTGCGCGGCAGGAGCGCGATCCCAAGCGTGCCGTGATCTATCAGGTGAAGCGCTGGGGAAAGCTCGCTCTGCCCCTCATGTGCCTGCCTCTGGCACTCTTTGCGGTTCCTCTGGCCATTCGCTTTGCCCGTGCAGGAACTTTTGCGGCCTTGATGCTCGCACTGGTCATTGTCTTTCTGGCGATTGTCGCCCTGACCCTCTCGGAGGCGGCTGCACTCAACCAGCTTCTGCCCCCGCTGGCAGGCGCACTGGCTCCGGCGGTAGTTTTTACGCTTGCCGCGCTGACGTTTCTCAGAAGGATCGAATAGCACGATGCGACTCTGTGACCGCTATCTTTTACGGGAGTTTATCCAGGCATTTTTTGTCGGGCTCATCACCGCGGTGCTCCTGGTGGTGGCCCTCAGATTCCAGCAGGCAGTTCTACAGCTTGCCCAGCAGCGCGCCCCTGCCTCACAGCTCCTGAGTCAGATTCTCTGGGACCTGCCCAATGTTCTGGAGATGGCCCTTCCCGTAGCAACAGCTCTCGGGGCGGCTCTGGCAACGAACCGGCTGGCACGCGACAATGAGCTGACCGTCCTACGTGGCACGGGGACCTCGCTGGTGCGTCTCTTTCTGCCTTTTATTCTTTTGGGGATCTTTCTGGCAGGGCTCGGGCTCTACAATGCCAACACCCTCCAGCCTCTTGCGGTCACCAAGCGTGAGGCACTCTCCGGGTTTTCGCAGAGTGCCATCGGGACATTCGAGCCCGCTCAAGCCACCCGAGGCGGAGCGCAGAACGAGTGGCTGATCCAGTTTGAGCGGGGCCAGAAGATCGGCGAGACTCTCTGGCGCATGGAGACGATCAGCCTGATCCAAAACGCGCGCGTTCTCCTCGCCCCAGAGGCCACCTACGACTCTAGTACGGGGCGCTGGACCCTGCAATCGGCCACCGAGCACCGCTACAACCGCCTCGGCAAGCTTCTCCAAGAGACCAAAACCGCCACGCAGGTTGTCACCGCCCGCGCTGATTTCTCTGGGTCACTGCCGTTCTTCAGCGGCCAGCAGAGCTTTCAGAACCCCCTCTCCTTTGAGAAACTCACCCAGGCTGCGGCCATCGAAGCGCGACGGGGAAATAAGAAAAAAGCGCTGGAGCTGGAGACCGCACGCTGGTTCAAGCTGGCGCTCTCCAGCATGTGCGCGGTCTTTGCGCTCTGTGCGCCGCCTCTGTCCTTACGATTTTCGAAGGCAGGCTCTTTTGCAGGGGTCTTACTCTCCGTGATTATTGTTTTTGTGGGCTGGAACACGGTTCTCTTAATGAAGTCGGTGGCGCTCTCAGGCTGGGTACCGCCGGTCTACTGTGCTTTCTCCACCCACCTGCTCTTTCTCCTGGCAGGTCTTTTTCTCTTGGCAAGGTCGGATTGATGCTGCCACGTGTCCTAGCCCTCTCCAGCTCAACCGATAATGGCGGGTCACAGCGCCACGCCGTGACGCTTGCGGCTGCCTACCAGGCGGCAGGCGGTAGTGTACAGCTCGCCTGCGCCCCCCAGAGCTTTATCGAGCAAATAAGCCACACTGCCAGCGTCCCCACACTCCCCTTTGCGCTGCGTAATAGCGGCGATCTGAGAGCGGCACTGCGGCTAGCGCGGCTCGTGCGTCAGAGCCGCGCCCAAGTGCTCCACAGCCACGCCCGTCGGGACTTCGTCGCCGCGACTCTGGCAGGGCGTCTGACGGGCTGCCCTGTAGCTCTTCATGTCCATGTGGTACGTCCTCTGGGCGAGCCACACCGGCTGGCGGGGCAGTTTTTCAGCCAAGTTGCAGCCATTATCGCGGTCTCTGAGTACACGAAACAAGAGCTAGAGCGCTGGCATGGACTAAAACCTGGCCTGGTGCGGCGCATCTACAATGGGGTGGCGACAGTGCTCCCCGCTCCCAAAATCACTCCCCGCTCGCCCGAGGGTAAAAAAGGTAACGAGGGCGAGCGGGTGATCGGGATGGTGGGCAGGCTGAGTACCAAGGGCCAGCGCACCTTCCTGCCCAGCGCCAAGCGCCTTGTCGCGGAGTTCCCCAGCCTGCGCTTTGTCTTTGTCGGCCCGGATGCCCCGGAGCTGACCTACGCCCAGTTCCGTCAAGACCTGATGCTGCATGAGCTCCATAATCGCAGCACCCTTGTGGGAATCAGTGACCAAATCCCTGATATCCTGGCAACACTTGATATTCTCGTCCACCTTCCCACCGACGAAGCCTTTGGCCTTGCCCTTGTCGAGGCAGCGGCAGCGGGCCTTCCCGTCGTTGCGACTCAGATAGGGGGATGTCAAGAAGTGGTGTGCGAGGGCCAGACAGGCTTTCTCATTCCGCTCGGGGATGATACCCTGCTCCAGACCCGGCTCCACCAGCTTCTAGCAGATCCCAGCCTGCGCCAGCGCCTTGGACAAGCGGGCCAGCAACGAGCCCAGCGCGAGTTCTCCGCCGAGCGCCAGCTCGCCGACCTCTGCGCGATCTACGAGGAAATTGCCCGATGAGCCGCCCACCCATTCCGATCCTGATGTACCATGCCGTCGAGACTAACGAGCGTCCGGATAAGTACAAGCACTTCTATGTCACCGCCAAGGAGTTTCGGCGACAGGTCAGGGAGCTAACGTCACGCGGCTACGAGGCGATCTCTCTGGATCAGCTCGTCGCCGGGCTTGCAGGCGCTCCCCTTCCTCCCAAACCCATTCTCCTCACGTTCGACGACGGCTACCAGAATGTCTTAACCAACGCGCACCCGGCTCTTCTCGAAGTGAACTGGCCCTATACAATCTATCTCGTCAGTGAGCGGATCGGAGGGCGCAACGAGTGGGTGGAGCCGGAGGGCTATGAGGCAACACCACTCCTCACCGAAAATGACATCCGAGAGCTGATGGCAAGCCCCTTGGTCACTCTGGGAGCGCACACGGCCACGCACCCAAAGCTCGATCAGCTCTCTCCCGAAGCCGCCTACGATGAGCTCGTTCGCAGCAAAGCTCAGCTTGAAGAGAGATTCCAGCGCCCGATGACGCACTTCTGCTACCCCTACGGCCACTTCAACGATGCCGTCATGGAGCGGGTGCGCGAGGCGGGCTACCAGACCGCCACCACGACCCAGCACGGGCGGGTCAATGCTATTGGTGAAGACCTGCTGCGCCTCCCCCGCGTCTCGATCTACCATGTCCCACCATTTTCCCTCACCTACGGCCCCGGCGCCCTCAACTTCCGCTGGCGCGTCGAGAGCCGCAAAGACAAGCGCTTCGATAAGTCGTGATCGCCACCCCCACGCGGAGGTCGTTTTTATATGCGATCCACCCGTTGAAAGACACCGGTTGCAAAAGGCAGATCCGTCTCTAAAATGCGAGCCGCCCCCGGAGCGCCGCTGGTGAGGAGCCACTTCCCGTCACCGCCACGCTCCACCTTGAGGAGCTGCCCCGAAACCGTGCGCACCTGACCATCGCGGGGAAACGTGTAGCGCTCTTTTGAGCCCGCTCCGCCCAGCGTGAGCCGCCCCAGCAGCACATGATCCCAAACAAAGCTCTTGAGTGCCTCGGGAGTCGCGGGGCGCTTGAAGCGAGCAAACGCCGCGTTATGAGGGGCTAAGATCGTGTAGGGCTGTGCCGCGAGCGCCCGCTCTAGGCCACTTGCCTCGATCAGCTCCGCAAAGACTGTGAGCACGTGCTCGCTCTTGCCTTGAAACGGACGCTCACAGCGCTTTAGGTTTGCCACAAGGTCATTGTCTTTGAAGTTCAGAGGCAGGCGTCCCCCAAAGCGAATTTTTTCGTCTTGCCTCATAATCGTTTTTTGCCCCCTCGGTTTAGGTTTAGCGTAGGATCGGCGAGACTAATGCGCACATCGCTGCCCTTATCGGCGATGGTGCGGAGGGTGAAGACCAGCTCGCGGGGATTGGCGCTGTTTGGCACACAGAACACCAGGTTGAACTCGAGCTTTGCGCCGGGGAGAAGTGGCTTGCTCTGAAACGCCTCTGAGGCAATATCGGTGAGGATGGGCGGAAACGACTCGCCACTCGCATCGGCGAGCGCGGTGTGGGTGTCGTTCTGGAACCACCAGAGCTGCTGCGCCGACTTCTGGCCGTTTTTCACCTCACAGCGGTAGACCAGGAGCCGGTAGCCGGGCTTGGGCTCGTAGGTGGTGCCGTTGATCTTGGCAATTGGGTTGATCAGGCCATAGTCGGTCGCCGTCTTGGTCTCCAGGGTGTAGGAAGCCACCTCGCGCGGATTCGTAACGGTCAAGCGCCACTTGCCATCAAAGACCGTCTCGCCCAGCTTCCCACGAATCCCCTCGACCTGGTTTGCGCCGCCGTCTTTGATCAGCGCATAGCCTGTCTTGGTCTTCACAATGCTCAGTCCAAGCGCCTTTGCCACATCGGCAATCGGCACCATCACAGAGTCCCCGACCCGCTGGAGCCGCTCTGACGCAATTGTCTCGTTGATTGTCAGTGTGCGCTCATTGCTGGCTTTTAGCTGAGCGTGGGCGGGAGTCAGTGCTCCCAGGGCTAGTGTGCAGAAGAGAAGTATTTTCATCTTATAAAAAGCCTTTCCGAACAAGGACGATATGAAGCTCTGCGGGCGATCTGAGCGGTACCCCATCGGGTAGCCCTGGTACGGGGAGGCCGGGAACCTTCAGAAGCACGGGGCGTCCATCACGCTCGGTCGGGCCTACCAGTATCACTTCGCCACGCTTGGACCACTCCAGAGGGTCAATTTCTAGCTTCCACTCCCCCAGAAGGTCATCCGCGCTAGAGCCGTCGTAGTCCATGAGGCGCAGGTCAAGCTTGAGCTTCTCCTTCGTGTCGTAGTAGTAGTCCACCGTGCGCGGCTTTCCCCCAAAGGCCGCAACATCAATCGTGCCGCCTTTTTCACGCTTGTTCAGGTTCGTATCGGCGTCGCTCCGGGCAATCTCCCAGAACTTCTGGCCGTTGATTCGTCCCTCGCCGTAGCACTCCACCGTGTTGTCTGCAACGCCATCATCGGAGTCGTTGATCTTGAAGTAAGCACGTAGCTCGTAGGTCTCACCCGCTGGATTGGGGGCGTACTCGGTATGGACATACTCTGTGGTGCGCATCATACTGGCCAGAGCCCGGTCTTTGAGGGAGCGCACAGAGTAGGAAATCGGGGCCATCTCGGACGGCTTGGGAGCGCGTGCCAGCAGCGACTGGATCACCTGGTTGAAGGCCGACGACGACGCAGCTTTCACGACATTGTCCGCAGGGCCTCCGATCGTGGTGAAGGTAATCGTCGTTTTCTCGTCTTTACGCAGGCTCTCCCCCGCCACACTCACATCCGCGCTGGCAAAGCCGATACTGCCCCCCGCCTGCACCTTTGCCTTAAGCTCGTCCTCGGTCAGTGTCCGCTTCATGTTGAATGCCACGATGGTGCCGTAGGTGACCGTGGCCACATAGCACGGCAGATTCGTGTGATCTATCGCTTTCTGACGGGCGAGCTGCTGGGCATCGGCGAGGGTGAATCCGTCGCTGAAGAACCCACGCCAGCCCGCGGCTTGTGGCTCCATCGCAATCGTGTACCCCTTGATAATCAGGGTTCCATTGATGGACTCCTCCCGCGCCGTGTGCTTGGTGCCAAAGACACTCTTGACATAGCCGGTCATGTAGCGTGCATCGATTCCTAGGCTCAGCGCACTCTGCTCCAGTGAGTCTGAGCGGGTGTACTGGAAGTTAGACGACGTCGGAATCTCGCGGCCATTGAGCATCTCACGGAGCTCCCCGACGGCGTTGCCGACGCTAGATCCACTAGGATTGGCGACATCGCGGCTACCGTTGGCCACATTAGGGTTGACCACAAAGACCCGCAGCGGAGCACGCTTGTTCTCCAAGTTGGGGATGGGATTGAGCGAGCCAAGCCCGCCCCGTAGGCCCTTTTCTTGCAACAGACTCCCCGGCCAGAAGAACTCAGCGGCGGGATCAAAGCTCACAATCGCCTCGGGCGTGGTCGTCAGGGAGTAGCGCTCACGAGTGACTTTATAGGTGCGATTGCCCTCTTTCTCCTGAGCGTCCTCACTCCCCCCCACAGCCTTAGGTGCGTTCTGTTGCGGTGCAAGCCGACGGACGCCAGGGGCGAGAGTGGCATCGCCTTCTCGGGGTGCCCAAGCGGGAAGCGCGTCAAAAAAGGCATCCAGCGTGGGGACGGTCTCTAGATTAGCGAGAAACAGCACCCGGTCAACCAGCAGGCGATCTGGCTTTGTGGTCGCCGTCGCATCCTTGATTGTCGTGGTTCCCGCACGCCCCACGACTTGGCTCTTGGCCTTGCCCCCCTGTGCCAACGCAGTGCTCGTGCCTGCCAGCACAAGTAGTAAGATTATCCCGCCTGCAAAAAATAGTTTCTTCATAGGATTAGTCTCTCGTCTACTGCGTGAACGGATCGTGAACCGGGCAGGGATTTTCCGTGAATATCGCGAACTGCTCTTTGTGTCCCTGACGCTTCGTTTTCTTGGCCCCCCGCAGCTCCAGCGGGGCGGTCAGACAATCCCTCTCCCTCGCACGCGCAAGGCGCTGGCACTGCTTGCCTTGCTGGCGCTCCATGCCGGGCGGAGTGTGGATCGCAAGCACCTCGCGGATATTCTTTGGCCCGAGAGCGACCCGATTACCGGAGCCACCAATCTTCGGCAAGCCCTCGCGATTCTGCGGCGCACTCTGGGACAAGACGCGGAGTCGCTCATCGCGGAGGGCAAGCAGGCTCTGCGGCTGGAGGTAGGCGAGATCTTCTGCGACGTGTTCGCTTTGGACGATGCCCTTCATCGCCGAGACATCGACACCGCAAAAGCCCTCTACACCGGGCCGTTTCTGGAGGGCTTCACCGAGGACTGGGTGCTCATCGAGCGGGAAAAACGTGCGATGGCAATCACCGCGCTACTCTCGCCGCCAAATACTACCAAGCTCCCGGCGTTTCTCACGCCTTTTCTGGGCCGCTCTTCCGAGAGAGCCAAGCTGAGCGAGCTGCTCCAGCGCGAGGGAATTCGCCTGGTAAGTGTGCTAGGCATGGGTGGTCTGGGCAAGACACGCCTCGCGCTGACGGTGGCGGCAGACACAACAGAAGCAACCTTTGTGGATCTCTCGCTCCTGCCCGCCACCACCACCGCCCCCCGACTCTGGCAGGCAATCGCGGAGGCACTGGAACTTGCCACACTCACGGAAACTGCCGTCTGTGAGGCGCTACAGGCAAGCCCCACGCTCTTACTTTTAGACAATGCTGAGCATCTTTTAGAGACAACCGCACGCGTTGTCCATGCGCTCCTGAGCCGCTGCGCACAAGCCAAGGCACTCGTCACCAGCCGCGAGCCCCTCCAGCTTCCCGGCGAGGTACTCTTTCGGCTCCAGCCCCTCCAAGGCGATGAAGCCGTGGCGCTTTTTGTCCAGCGGGCGGGGCTTGCCCAGCCGGGCATCGAGCTGCCCGACGACGCGCTTCGGAGCCTCTGTCAGAAGCTCGAAGGGCTGCCTCTCGCGCTGGAGCTTGCGGCGGCGCGGCTTCGCGTGATGCAGATCGAGGAGCTGGAGTCGCGCCTGACGGATCGCTTTCGCCTGCTGCGCTCGGATCAGCGGCGTGTGGACCGGCACCAGACCCTTCAGGCCACGCTGGATGGCTCCTGGGAGCAGCTCAGCCCCACCGAGAAACGCGCTCTCGCCGCGCTGAGTACTCTGGTGGGAAGCTGGCCCCGCTCGCTCGCGCAGGAGATCGCCTTCGCCCCCAACACCGACGAGCTGGAAGTCTTGGACGTCCTGACGCGCCTTGTGGATAAGTCCTGGCTACGGATCGCCTCGGGGAGCTACAGCTTACTGGAGACCCTGCGCGAGTTTCTCACCCCCCACCAGCTCCCCGAAGATCGCGCACGCCTGGTGGCCTTTGCACAGACCGCCATTCCCTGGAAGCGCAGGCAAGAGAGCCAAGTAACCTGGCTGGAGCGGCTCACCCTGCACCGTGACAACCTCCGCGTCGCCCTTGCCTACGCCCCCTTCGAGATTGCCCTCACCCTGGCACGCGAGCTGGGGGATGCCTTTGTGATCCAGGGACGTACCGCAGAGGGAATCGCGCTCTACGAGGCACTCGTGCCACAAGTGCCCTCTGACCATCCCCAGCGCGCCTCGCTTCTCTACTTCTGGGCCCTGCTCGAACAAGCCCGCAACGATCCCCCCAAAGCCGGTGCGCTCCTGCAAGAGAGTCGCCAGCTCTGCGAGCAGCAGGGAGACACGCGCCTGCTGATCCGTGTTCTGGGCAACTTGGGGATGAACGCCCGCCTCCAGCAAGACTTTCTGGGAGCACGCGCGATCTATCTTGAGACCCTCCAACTTCTCAAGAGCACGCAGCAAGGAAACCCCTCCGCAACCCTCATCCGGCTCGGGGTCATCGAGCACGATCTGGGCAACCTAGACGCCGCACGCGACTCTCTTAGCCAAGCCATCGCCGCAAACCGTCAGCACTTCAACGAGATCGGGCTCGCCATCGCCCTCAGCAAGCTAGGCTATGTCGAGCGCGACCTAGGCAACCACGCCGTAGCCGTTGGCCTCTGGCAGGAGGCCCTCCCCCTCTGCCGCAACCTTGGCTACCGGCAAGAGCAAGGCAATGTCGCCCTCAGCCTCAGCAGACTCCTCACCGATCCCGACGAAGCCGCCGCCCTCCGCACCGAGGCCCGCGACGCCTTCACCGCCATCGGCGACACCGACGGGCTGGCGCGTCTTGCGGGTATACTCAGCCCTGGAGGATAAGAAATCACGATGCAGTACACCCGTCTGGGACGAACAGGGCTGAGCGTCTCTCGCCTATGTTTAGGAACGATGAACTTTGGGCCACAGACCAGCCCCGAGGACTCTTTTGCCATCATGGACCGCGCACTGGAGCTGGGCATTAACTTCTGGGACACCGCCGATGTCTACGGCTGGAAGCTCGGCGAGCGTATCA
>NZ_CBAYMC010000075.1:0-16776 GCF_964826245.1 Armatimonas sp.
CTTGAGGGGCGATGCTCTTGACCGTGCGCCCGTGTGTGTGCGGCCCTTGGTGCGTGGGGAAGATCATGGCTTTCTTCGGGATCACACCAAGATGCATGGCGATATTCTCCGTGTCAGGCGAGACGGCTCCGATGGCTCCCAGGGTCTCAGGTGAAGTCAGCCCCTTGCGCCAGACAATCAAGCCCAATGCCAGTGCCAAAAGCGGCGCTTCTTGGATTGGCTTGAGATCACGGTGGGGGATCAGATCACAGATCGCATGCGACGCGACTCCCGCACCAAATGCTTTTGTGGGGTGCCCGATCAGCCTTCCCAGTGCAGCCCCGACAGCAGCATGAACCCAGGCCATCATTGCTTATTTCACTCCGCGAAGCTCTTTGTAGAGGCGCATGATCTTTTTGACATAACCTTGGGTCTCTTTGTAGGGAGGGACGCCGCCGTGTTTTTTGACGGCACCCTCGCCCGCATTGTAGGAGGCAAGAGTGAGGATAATCTGCTGATCGGTGGCATCGGCGAAGTTAGACGACCCACTGTACTTGTTCAGGCGCTCTTTGAGGAGAAATATCCCCGCCGCAATGTTCTGGATCGGATCGTAGGGGTTGGTAAGCTTGAGGCGCGCCACTTCGTCGGGCATGAGCTGAATCAGCCCCATCGCTCCCGCACGAGAGCGGTCCAAAACCTTAAAGTCCGACTCTGCGATCACCGTGGCGACGATCAGGCGCGGCTCCATGTCCATCTGCTCCGAGTAGGACAAGATGGCGTAGGTGATCTGATTGGCCTCGTTTTCACTCAGGCGCTTATTGTGGTTTCGGATGAAGTCACGGTAGATCGGAAAGACAGCACGGGCACCTGCGGAGAGGTCCTCGTAGCGTGCGGGGCCGATCACGATCTGCTTTTTAGAGGTGGTGGACTTTATCGGCATGCTCCGCGACGAAAGCGTGGCGCGTGATGAGAGCGTGGCACGCGGCGGGGGCGCCGCCTGAATCGCGGCCTTGGCTTGCTTCTGGCGCTCCTGCTCTGCCACCGCACGCTGCGCCGCGAGCTGTGCTTGCTCTTCTTTCCAGCGTGCCTCCAGCGAGCGAATGTCCAGTGCCGACGCGACGGCAATCAGCTCCATCTCTGGTAGACCGATCACGGTGGAGTCGTCGTCGTTGCCTTGGACGATCGTGCAGAGGGCGCGCACTTCCGCCCCCGTCTGGAGCCAGCGTGGCAGGAGAGGCATCCTGAGGGTATGGCTACTGATCCCGACGGTTTTGAGGATAATCAACCCGCCGCCATCGTTGGAGGGGGAGATTCCGACAACCGTGCCCTCGATCTCGACGGCCTTGCCTTTGTAGGCTCCAGGAGTGAGGCGAAGCTTCTCTAGGGTCAGGCCCCAGATCAGAGGTGCAGCGCGGCGCTGCGAGAGATACTGAGCCGTGGGGGAGCTACTGGTCGGCTCCTGAGCTTGCACGGACGAAGAAACCGTGAGAAATGCAAAGACACCGAACAGAAGCAAACCCGCACGGAGAGTCCGGGATTCGAACCCGGGGTAGGGGTTAAGCCTACAACGGTTTAGCAAACCGTCGCTTTCGACCACTCAGCCAACTCTCCTGATCATGGGATTTGTGCTCCTGTTTCGATGTCGCGCCCGTATTCTACCAGATTTTACGCTTCCTGCAACTTTCTGAAGAGTGGACTTAGGGAACTCCCCGCTTTTGCCGATGTATACTGCAGTGGCGCAATAGGTGCGCCACTCATATCCACTTCAGGGAGTTTACGAATCGTTATGAACCGAAATGCAACTTTCGGGCTCGCTTTGGGGCTAACGGGGGCGCTCGTCCTCGTGATCACTGCCTCCGCCAAGCGCGGCCCGCTCAAGATCGGAGAGGTCGTCAAGGCCCCCGTTCTACGAAACATTACCACCGATAAACCGCTGGACATTGCCAGTTTCAAGGGAAAGAAAGTGGTTGTAGGGATCTTCATGCAGAAGAACTGCGGCACCACCTGGAAGTACTACGGCAAGATGGGCGAGATCATCAAGAACTACAAGGCCAAGGGCGTTGAGGTGGTGGGAATCCACAGCAGCACCGGCGAGACCGATGACATGATGCTCTCCGATCTTCAGGCCAAGAACCTGAACATCCCACTCTTAGACGACAAGAAAGACCAGGCTCTCCTCAAGCTCGTCGGGGCAAACTGCTCCCCGACCTTCGTGGTGATTGATAAAGACAGCAAGCTGCGCTACTTCGGTTCCTATGATAAGTATGGGAGTGCTCCCAACTACGTCCCTGATGCGCTAGACGCAGTTCTCGCGGGCAAGCCGGTGAAAACCGCCCAGACCCGCGCCTTTGGCTGAGGGCTCTAAGTACTGCCGCTCGTGAAGCGGCGCAAGAATCCCTCTACTGAAGGTGGAAAATGAAAGAGCGATAGGCTGCATGCCTGTCGCTCTTTTTGTTATACTGTGCTTATGGAACTCTCACCGGAGCAAGTAACCACGACCGTTAAAGCCTGGCAGCCCACGGCTCAGGAGCGCACTTGGGAGAAAATCGGCTGGGCGGCAAGCCTCCAAGACGCGCTGATGTTAGCAAAGAGAGAGAAGCGCCTGGTGTTTCTCTTTACTCTGGATGGCCGTATGCAGCGAGGCCGCTGCTGAGGGGGGGCTTTTGCGACACGGGCCGTGTCGTTCAATGACTCCCGCGTGGTGACGGCGCTGAACTCTCTGACAGTGCCCGTGTATCTCTCCAACGATCTGGTGAAGGGGGCAGAGCAGGCAGCACTGACGAGGATTCATCAAGAGGGCTATGCAAAGAAGCTCTCAGTGGGAACGGTGCACTGCTTCCTCCTGGCTCCTAACGGCACGCTCCTCGACACAATTCATGTGGCAAAAGCCAGTCCCTCGCGCATTTTGGAGATCCTCGAGCGAGGCGCACAGGAGCTGAAAATCCTCTCTGGCAAGCCGCTTATCTCCCCCCAGCCACCCCCACTACCCGCCGTATCAAAAAATGAACGTCGGCTCCATGTCCTCGCCCGGTATCTTGAGAACAAGCCCGATGGCTCGCTTGGGATCGTGACGGGTGGGGGAGGAAACTGGAGTGCCTTGCCGGGGGAAGACTGGCCCGTTTTTGCGGCAGCGGAGCTACAAGCGCTTTGGGAGGGGGATCGCGGTGTGGCCGAGCGGCTGGTCACTTACTTTTATCCCCCCACCGAGAACAATAATCTGGCTCAGAACGTGATTGAGGCGCTGGAGTGGAGCGCCAAAAAGCTCCCTCGGGGTGTGGTTCAGCTCTCGGGGAGCGTGACTCTCAAGCACCCTTTCTACACAAAAGACGATAGCCGACGTGTCCATGCCGCCTTTCAAGGCTATGCCAGCGACGTGCGCTTTGAGCTGGTGACGACCCAGGCGCGGTATGAAAACCTACCGTTTGCGGTGGCCGTGCAGAGGGTCTAGCCAGTAATTTATGGTAGTATTGGGCACATGAGCCAGACAATCCACACGCTCTTGATTGGTCAGCCACAGACACACACCGATGCCAAAGGCGAGTGGCGCACGGCAATCTATCGCACTGCGGTCTCTGGGCCGGTGACGCTGGGATTGCGTGGGCTTGAGGGTGATAAAGTGGCCGACACGAAGCACCATGGCTCGAAAGATCAAGCGGTCTGTGTGCACCCGCTGGCGCACTTTGAGCACTGGAGCGCTGTCTACGGTATGGTTCTTGGCCCCGGCGCGGTGGGGGAGAACTGGACTCTGACGGGCGATGCTGAGACCGTGGTCTGCATTGGAGACATCTACACGGTTGGAACGGCGCGGGTGCAAGTCTCGCAGCCTCGCTTCCCGTGCAGCAAGCAGGAGCGCAAGCTGGGAATCAAGGGCTTCTTGAAGGCGGTGATGGCGACGGGCAAGTCGGGCTGGTATCTAAGAGTGCTCACCCCGGGAACTGTCGAGGCGGGGGCGATGTTGGCTCTGGAGAGTCGTCCTGCACATGGCTTCACAGTGGACGAGGCCAACCAAGCGCTTCTTGGAAAAGAGGTGGACAGGGCGCTGATGGAGCGTGCCCTGGAAATCCCAGAGCTCGCGGCGGTCTGGAAGCGTGGTCTGAGGCGGCGGCTGGCAAGTATCGAGGAGAAGTAAGAAAGCATGGCAACAAGACGGCAACGACGACGGATTAAGCTGATGGTGTGGGGAGCTGTGGTGCTCCTCGCAGTCGTGCTGGCCCTGCTCCCGGTATCGTCGGGGGGCACCCGGAAGCTGCTCGTCGCGAGTGTCTTTTTGGCTTGGGGCGGCGGCCTGCTCCTCTTCTGGGGCTCGATTGTGGGCCGAATCGTCTTTTTACTGCCGCTGGCCGGAGCGATTGGCCTCGCGATGATGCCCTATCGTGCGCCGCAGCCTGAGCGCCTCCAGAGCGTCTACACAGAGTCTCTAAAGCGCTACGAGGGTGTCCGCTATGTCTGGGGGGGCGAGAGCAAGTGGGGCATGGACTGCTCCGGGCTGATCCGCTGTGGAATGATAGATGCGTGCCTCTCAGAGGGCTGGAAGACCAAAGACCTGAGCCTGCTCCGCACCGCTGCCGCTCTCTGGTGGTACGATGCGTCTGCACTGGAGATCGGGCGCGGCTACAACGGGCGCACCTATGTCTTTAAAGAAAACCAGCAGCTCAACACGACCGACTACACCAAACTCCACCCCGGCGACCTGGCCGTCACCGAGAGTGGACAGCACATTCTGGCGTATCTTGGCGAAAATACCTGGATCAACGCCGATCCTAAAGGCCAGTTTGCCGTCGTCAGCAAGACAGCCCCTCAGGAAAAAGACACCTGGTTCAGCACACCCGTTAAACTGGTGCGCTGGTATCGTCTGCAGTAAGTCGCTCACAGCCCCGTGAGAATACGCAGGCGCACCTCGACTTCCTCTAGGCGCTCAGCGGTGAGCACGCCCAGCCGTCGAGTTAGGCGATCTCGCGAGACCGACCGGATGTGCTCCGTCAGGATGTAGCTGGTCGTGGCAAGCCCGCCCTCGGGTGGCTCAACTTCCACATGAGAGCGAATGCTACGGTTCTTGCTACTGAGAGGACACACGATTATCAGGTTTGCTGGGCCAGAGTTGAAGCGATTCACCGAGAGAACCAGTGCGGGGCGTGTTCCCGCTTGTTCATGTCCACGTGTGGGATCGAAGTCTAGCAGCCAGATTTCACCTCGCAGAGGTGCAGAAAGGCTATCCGGCATCGGACCACTCTGGGGAGATCAATCCATCTGACAGAGATTGCTCCCAGAGTTCGCGTTCCCCTTGCTCCTCTTGCCAGGCTTTGGGATTGGCACGTAGGGCTGCAAAATCTTCATTGAGTTTTTCCAGAAAAATATCCTTCTGGTACGCAGAGATCGCCTGATCCAAAACCGTCTGCATGGGTAAGCCTGTTAGAATTGAGAGCTCTTTCAGATTTTTATGGGTTGTGTCCGAGGTTCGAAGAGTCGCCATTGTGTTTCCTTTTGTCTGCAAAAAAAGTATACAAAAAAAGCTACGGATATGCAACAAGCCACTCTGCATCCTCTGCCGTGAGTGTCAGCGCCGCCGCGCCCAAGACTTCTTTCAAGTGCGCTTCCTGCGTGGTTCCAAACAGTGGGAGCGTCGGGATTGGCAGGCTACGGAGCCAGGCAAGCGCGATCTGCGTGGGCGTCGCGCCGTATTTTTCCGCGAGCTGCTCCGCCCGCTCGCGTCTTGCCGCGTTCTTTGGCGTGTCGTAGGGCTTACTTGTCTTTCCGGCAAAGTAGCCACCTGCCGTCGCGGAGTAGAACATCAGGGGCAGACCGAAGTCTAGCTCTGCTTGCGTAAGAGCGCGCGTGGTGGGATCGTCGGTAGTCGCCCAGGTCGGGGTGGCGAGGCTCCCCTGAATCTGGTTCGTGGCAAAACCACGCCAGCCTCGCTCCCGTGCGACGGTGTTGGCCTCCGTTATTCGCTCCACCGACCAGTTGCTCACGCCAATCGCACCCAGTCTTGGGTCTTGGAGAGGCTCCAGAATCTCCCCGACAGGCGTCTTGCCATCGTCACGGTGGAGCAAGTAGAGCGGGATGCGCTCCACCCCAAGCCGCTCGATACTCTCCGTAATATCTTGCTGAATGACTTCCGGGGCGAGAAAGTGCTTCGGGCGCGGGTACTCCATCCCAAACGCAGGGTGACCGCCCTTGGTGACGATAAACGCGCTCTCTAAAACCCCGAGCTGCTTCAAGACGCGCCCCAGCTCCCGCTCGCTTGCCCCCACACCGCCGGGAGTCCAGCAGGCATAGACATGCGCTGTGTCAAAGACATTCCCACCCGCCCCTAAGTAAATCGCCACATGGCGCGTTGCCGCCTCGCCCGTGAGCACTGTCCCCAAACTGCCCGCGCCGTAGCCCAGTGGAAATAAATCCTCGAAGATCATACCGCCACATTCCCGGCGTGCGGGTAAAATACCTCCATGCAGCAAGTGCAACAAGAAGAACGGATGCTACAGCATACGCTGACTCGCAAAGAGGCATGTCTGAGTATCATTTTTCCAGTCTGCATGGCTTCACTGTGGGGCTTTTTGCTACTCTCGGGGACGAATCGCTGGTCTATGGCACTGATGAATGGTGTCTTATTTGCGATGTATCTTGCTCAGACACTCGGGGCGGTTCGCAACACGTGGCGAGTTTGGCGCGGGGAGACGGTTCTGGTTACGACGAAGCCAATGACGCCGATCATCTTCGTCTGGGCTTTTGCAGCGATTTTCACGACTGCTTTTTGTTTGATTGCTCTTGTCGCGGCACTGTTAACGCTGGGCGCGATCACGAAGGGAGCCCCTTGGTTCCTTTCCCCTCTCTGTTTAGTTGCAGGCATACTCCTAGGCCTTGCCGCACATGGTGCATTCCGACGACTACGCCAGACGCAACATGGAGCCATTACCACTATTACTCCACAGCCAGAGCGCTCTGAGCGCTGGTGGACGCGTAACGACTCTCGGCCCTGATGCTTCAAGATAAATAAATGACATCGGCAAAAACAAGAGAAGGTACCTGAGTCTATCCAGGTACCTCCTCCGAAACGACTAACGTACAACCTGCCCCGGTCGCTTGTCACTCCACGTACAAAAACTCGTTGGCGGCGAGAAGCGTCTGGCACCAGGCGGCCCAGGCACGCTCAACGGGCACTACTTGTGAGGCACGGGCCAGGAAGCGCTTGGCAGTGATGAGCTCGCCGGGCAGGGGGAGACGCTGGAACGCACGCTGGTAGGCGGCGCGTATCTTTGCGTCATCGTCGCCAGTGAGTGACTTCTCGAACGCTTGTGCCTGCGCCATCACGAGCGGGCTATTGAGCAGGTAAAGCGCCTGTGGGGAGACCGTGGTGGCCGTGCGCTTGGCATTGACCATGCTCGGATCGCCGAAGTCAAATGTCCCGAAAAAGTCGTAGACAGCGTTGCGGATTACGGGGAGGTAGATCGCGCGGCGCGGGGCATCGTACTGGGCTTTGTTGGCCGACTGGTCGTTGGTGACATAGTCGTAGTTCTTGCTTCCCAGGAGCGAACCGCCCATGGTGGGGTCCATTGTCCCCGCCACATAGAGCAGGCTGTCACGAAGCGGCTCGGCATCCAAGCGCCGCCGGTTCTGTCGCCAGAGGAGCTTGTTCTCGATGTCCTTTTTCTGCCCGACGGGATCGGAGTAGCGGCTGGTGCGCTGGTAGGTATCCGTGAGGACGACGCGGCGGATGAGCTTCTTGAGGCTCCAGCTATCATCCGTGACAAACGAGGTCGCAAGATAGTCTAGCAGCGCGGGATTGCTGGGCTTGTCGCCGCGAATCCCCCAGTTATCTGCAGTTCCGACGAGTCCTTCACCAAACAGGTGCTGCCAGACTCGGTTGACTGCCACACGCGCGGTCAGCGGGTGATCGGGCCGTGTCATCCAGAGAGCCAGCTCTTTACGACCACTGGACTTGGTGTCCTCTAAAGGCAGACGCTTGCCGCCGCAGAGGACGCCAGGAAAGCCACGCTCAACCACATCGCCGAGGTTTTGCGTATCGCCCCGGATATGGACTTTCACGTCTTCCGCCTTAGTCGCCTCGGTGACACACATCACACTCGGCGGAGTGGGCTTCTTGGCCTCAAGAGCCTTGAGCGAGTCCTGAGCCGTCTTGAGCGCCTTCTCCGCTTGTGCCAGATCAGGGCCAGCGGCGTTTGCGTTGGCCGGAATCAAGGCGATACGGGAAAAGTGGGGAATGGCTCCGTTGCGCTCGATACGCACGGTGCATACCCCTGCCTCCAGTAGCTGCACTCCTGCTTGCTCCCAGCGCTGGTCTTCGTCGTTCCAGCCACCCGTCACGCCGGCTGCGATCTTCTTGCCGACATTTTTCCCCGCCACGGTCAGGACCACCGGGCGCGCTTCCTCGGCGGCGTAGCGCAGGTAGATCTTGTAGCGCCCGGCGGTCGGAACCGTAAAATCCCACTCCGCCACGCTCGGGGAGCCGTCGGAGTTGATGCTTTTGGGGCCGTAGCGCTCCTTGGCGAGGTGCTCGCCGCGCACGTAGGCTGAGGCATCGGCAAAGAGCCCCTTACCACTGCCATTCAGCGCACTATCAAGCTGCTTCTTGGCTTCGTCCACCGCCTGCTTTGTCGGGCCAATGTTCTTTTCGTAAGAAGCCAGCTCGGCTTTGAGAGTGGGGCTAGAGAGGGGACGCTCGTACCAGCGGGCCACGGTGTTGGTGGTCTCCATTGTCCGTGTGGACTTGAAAATCCCCGCCATGGCGTAGTAATCTTTGGTGGAGACGGGGTCGAACTTGTGGTCATGGCAGCGGGCACAGGCCACGGTGAGGCCCATCACGGACTTGCTCACCACCTCGATCTGCTCATCCACGATATCCATCACCATCTTGGCTTTGTCGGGCTCTGCCAAGACCTTAGGGCCGAGCACCAGGAACCCCGTCGCGGTGAGGCGTGCGGCATCTTCCTCTTCGTTACCTGTGGCCATCAGATCGCCCGCAAGCTGCTCGCGGATAAAGGCATCGTAGGGCAGGTCGCGGTTGATCGCTCCGACCACCCAGTCGCGGTAGCGCCAGGCATTGGCATGCGCGGTGTTCTCATCTAGGCCGTTAGAGTCCGCGTAGCGCGCCACATCCAGCCAGTGTCGTCCCCAGCGCTCCCCAAAATGCTTGGAAGCCAGTAAGCGATCCACTTGCTTGGCAAAGGCGTTCGGCGAGGCATCCGCCAGAAACGCAGCCATCTCGGCGGGTGTTGGTGGCAGGCCAATTAAGTCAAAGCTCGCGCGTCGCAGCAGGGTTCGCTTGTCTGCCTTTGGCCCCGGCACGATCCCCGCCTTTGCCAGCGAGCCCAGCACAAAAGCATCAATGCCACTACGATCTACGGGGGGCTCCAAGGGCCGCTTGGGCGCAATAAACGACCAGTGCAGCTCGTTCTTTTTGGGAGCCACAGGGGCGGCGAGAGGCCAGCCCGCGCCCTCTTTGACCCACTGCTCCACACTGGCAATCTCCGTGTCGCTCAGCTTGCCTTTGGGTGGCATGACGGGCAGTCCACCTTCGGCACGCATGCGCTTGAGCGCATCGTGAGCCGTTGCTGCTGAGAAAGGCTTGGTCAGATCCAGCCCTGACTGTGGGGCTGAGCCACCATGGCAGATCCCACACTTTGCGAGCAGCAGAGGACGGATTTTTGCCTCAAAATGTGCCGACTGGGCGGGTGAAAGCTTGGTGGAGCTAGGCTGGGTCTGAGCGAGGGCAAGGCCCATCAATCCCAGAACGGGAATAACAGAAGCAAAGAGCGACAACTTCATAGGGTTATTATACGACGATTATTTTGCGGATGTGAAGGTTAATTTGATACTATTTATTTCTGTACACTATGCCTATGAAAATCCGAGACTTTCGTATCCACTCTATCGCCATCTCCGACCCGCCGCTGCGCTCGTCGTTTGGCCTGCATGCCCCGCTGGCGCTCCGAACCGTGATCGAGCTTGAGAGCGTTGAGGGAGTGATTGGGATTGCGGAGACTCATGGCGGCGAGGGACCCGCCAAAGCCCTCGAAAGCCTGCGCGGGCGGGTGATCGGCCAAGATGCGACACGGCTCTTTGTCTCGCTGATGGATCTGCGGGGCCAGGGTGAGTATCGCATGGCACTGGCGGCGCTGGAAGTGGCAAGCCTGGACCTGATCGGAAAGACAGTTGGCCTGCCGGTGCATGCGCTCCTCGGGGGGAAAGTCCGCGACGAAGTCCCGTTCTCTGCCTACGCTTTCTACAAGCATGCCTGGGGCGAGTCCAAGTATGGCGAGGCGCTCACGCCCGGGGGCTTGGTCACACAAGTTCAGCAGCTGATCGCCGACTATGGCTTTGGCTCCGTGAAGCTCAAGGCGGGGGTTTTAGAGCCCGACGAAGAGATCGAGACGATCAAGCTGCTCCGGCAGACGTTTGGCAAAAACGTGCCGCTGCGCATTGACCCGAACTGTGTCTGGAGCGTCGCCACTTCTATTCGTGCTGGGAAGGAACTTCGGGAAGAGCTGAGCGGTGGGGGCTACTTGGAAGACCCTGCTCAGGGCATGGCCGACATGGCCGCGGTTCGGGCGGGCTTACTCGCCGAGGGAATCGAGACACCACTGGCCAGCAACATGGCCGTCACGTCGTTTGAGACCCTCGCAGAGTCGTATAAAACCGATGCCTGCCAGGTGGTCTTGGGGGATCACCACTACTGGGGCGGCCTGCGTGCGGTTTTAGAGCTGGGCCGGGTCTGTGAGACGCTAGACATCGGACTCTCGATGCACTCCAACAGCCACTTAGGCGTTTCGCTGATGGCCATGGCCCATGTCGCCGCCGCCACGCGCCAGCTGAGCTATGCGTGCGACACCCACTACCCCTGGCAAAACGCCGCCGACGAGATCGTCGCGGAGGGCCGAATTCCGATTGTCGGTGGCAATGTCCGCGTCTCCGATGCTCCTGGCCTTGGTGTCACACTCAACTACGACAACTTAGAGAAGCTCAAAGAGCGCTACGCAAAGAGCCCGATCCGCGCCCGCGACGATGTCGCTGAGATGCGCCAGCACGTCGACCCAAACTGGGAGCGCCGTCGCTGGTAGTTATTTTTGGAGTACAATTGCAACATGACCACACCTGATGCGCTTCGCGCCCAGCTCTCCGGGGTGATTGCCTTTCCTGTAACACCCTTTCACGACGATCTGTCTCTGAACGTAGAGGGCCTGCGACATAACCTGCAAGCCCTGAAAGATGCCCCCATCTGCGCGGTTGTTGCCGCCGCCGGAACGGGGGAGTTTCACACGCTCTCGCCGGATGAACTACGCCAGGTGATCGAGGTGACGGTTGCGGAGCTGGGGGGGCGCGTTCCCGTCCTCGCGGCGACGGGGATCAATACGGCGCTTGGGGTGCAGCTTGCTGCGCAGGCACGGGAGCTTGGCGTGGATGGGCTCCTTCTTTTTCCGTCGTACTATCCCACGGCGGATGAGGATGCCCTTCTTGCCTACTACAAAACCCTCGCCGATGCCACGCCGCTGGGGGTGCTGATCTACTCACGCGATAGCTTCAATCCCACGCCAGGTTTTGTCCAGCGCCTCGCCGACGCGATTCCCAATCTCATCGCGCTCAAAGACGGCCAAGGCGACACGCGGCGCTTGCAGCAGATCATGCACAAAGTGGGGGAGCGTTTGCTCTGGATCGGCGGGGCAGGCGACGATGCGGTGCCGGGCTACTACAGCATCGGGATTCGCACCTACACATCCAGCATTGCTAATCTCTCGCCCAAAATTTCCCGCCAGCTCCACGAGACGGCAGCCGCAGGCGACAGCGCGACGCTTGCGCAGCTCATGGCGCACTACGTCCTGCCGCTCTATGCCTTCCGTGCTCGCCGTAAGGGCTACGAGGTCTCGGTGATGAAGCGCCTCATGGAGAAGATTGGCCTTGTCGGTGGCCCGGTTCGCCCGCCCCTTGCCGATCTGCGAGAGCCTGAGTACGCCGAGCTCGAAGCCCTTGCCGCCATCTGGCGCTAGATAAAGCCGCGCTGCTTGAACCAGCGGGCGCACTGCTCGGGCCAGGCGAGGGTCTCGGGGAACTTCGCCGAGCCCAGGCCAACGCCGTGCGGGGCGTGCTCGTAGACCTGGAGCGCGAACGGGACGCCGTTGGCGGCCAGCGCGGAGGCAAAGAGCAGGGCGTTCTCCACGGGCACCACGGCATCATCGGCAGTGTGCATGATAAAGCAGGGCGGCGTGTTCTTCGTGACTTTTAAGTGGTTGGAGAGCTCTTTGACAAGCTCCGCCGGGGGACTGTCGCCCAGTAGGTTGCGCCGGGAGCCCGCATGCGCCGCCTTGCCTTCCATCGTGATCACCGGATAGACCAGCACGGCAAGATCGGGGCGGTCTTCTGGGCCGCTGAAGTGGGTCGCGGCGGTGCTGGTGAGGTGTCCGCCTGCGGAAAATCCGAGAATTCCAACACGCTTCGGGTCCACGCCCCACTCTCGGCCCTTGCTGCGCACCATTTTGATTGCAGTGAGGGCATCGGTCAGCTCGGCGGGATGGTGGTACTTCGGGCCCAGTCGGTACTTCAGCACCACGGCAAAGACCCCGAGAGTGTTGAGCCACTTGGCAATCGGCTCGCCCTCGTGCGCGGCGAGCCCCCCGTAGCCGCCGCCCGGACAGACGACCACGGCAGCGCCATTGGGCTTGTCGGGGGGATAGAGCGTGAGAGTCGGGGTGTCTTCCAGGCCAGTGCCTTGTGCGAACGGCACTTGGCCGTCAGGATAAAGAGGGATAACGGTGTTCATACCCCGTATTTTACCGCGCTCTGGACGGCGCTGAGGAGTTTCTCGCAGGCATCGTCGTTGCTGGAGGGGATGAAGCAGACATAGCTCATGCCCGACTCGCGGGTGAGGGCGTAGTGTGTCTCGCCGGAGCCGGTGCCGGTGTGGGCGAGGCCGCCGTCTCTGAGCATCCAGCCGAGGCCGTAGCTCTCTTGTGCGTTTCGGCGGATAAGCTGGCGCTGGGCGGGCGTGACCGAGAGCAGGAGCTTGAGAAAGTCGGGGGCGCTCATGCAGCCCGCGCCGCAGGTGTCCGCGCTTCCTACCGCCTCATGAGCAAGGCTGGTAAAACGATCTCGAACGGGCGTATGGGCTCCCGTCTCTTTGTCGAAGTGCTGCGGGGTGAGAAGCGGGGACATGCCACTGTCGTAGCGCTTTTGCTCTGCGGGAGAGAGATAGGTTGCGACAAAGTAGCTCTTAATGCCCAGCGGGTCGAGCAGGCGCGTTTGGATGAACTTATCCGGGCGCTGGCCGGTGACACTCTCCAAGATTCGTCCGAGAGACTGGTAGCCGACATTGGAGTAGAGGAAACTCGCGCCAGGAGCAAAAAGAAGCGGCTCGGTGAGGGCCTGCTTGACCCGCTCGGCCTCGGTTGGGGCGCGAAGGCCCTCCGGGAACTTGGCAGGCAAGCCGCTCCGATGCGTGAGCAGGTGGAGCAAGGTGATGCGTGGGTCGCAAGGCAGCCACTGGGCCGCAGGGTCACTCAGGCGGAGCTTGCCTTCTTGGACGAGCACCAGAAACGCCTGTGCCGTGAGCGGCTTGCAGAGGCTACAGAGCATCGCGGGTAGAGTCGGCGCAATGGGCTTGCCGTCTTGCAGGCCGTAGCCACGGGCGAGAGGTGGTTTTCCCGGTTGGGCGACGGCCAGAATCAAGCCAGGAACACGGGTCTCACGAAGCGCACGCTCTAGCCGCGTGTCTAGCGCCTGTTGGCTAGAGGCCGACACGCGAGACAAACTCCGGGACGCCTGTGATGCCAGGAATGGTCAGGCGAAACAGTGCCCCAGCGAGTGCGCCGTCGGTCTCTTTCTGGTGTCCGCCTGCGGTGGTCACAAACATCTGGTCGTAGCTCGGGCCACCAAAAATCACCGACGAGACTTTCTTTACCGGAAAGGGAATGCGTGCAAACTCTCTACCCTGCGGCGTGTAGCCCACCAGGCAGCTCCCATCCCAGCGGGCGCTCCAGAGATTGCCCGCCGCGTCCACCGTCATGCCATCTGGGACACCGCCGCCTTCTTCGGCCACGATAAAGGGACGCTGTCGTGTGAGATTGCCTGTGGTCTTGTCGTAGGCAAAGCGGTAGATGGTTCGGGCTGCACTGTCGGTGTAGAACAGAAACTTATGGTCTCGGGTAAAGCCCATCCCATTGGAGCAGCCGATCTCATCGAGGAGCTTGGTGATGGTGCCTTCTTCATTGAGCCGGTAGAGTCGCCCTAGGCGATTCTCTGTGGGCATGGTTCCACAATAGACACGTCCCTCTGTGTCGACACACACGTCGTTGAAGCGCGTCTCGGTTTCCTCCGAGATCTCTTCCACCAGATAGTCTAGCTTTTCTCCGGGGCTCCAGTAGGCAATCGCTCCGCCGTCCATGAACAGCAAGAACTGACCGTCTTCTTGGAGCGTGAAGCCGCCCACGGGCCGTCCGATCTCAAATACCTCATGGTGATGGGTGGTTAAGCTGTAGCGAAACAGCCGACCATTGGGGATGTCGGTCCAGTAGACGGCATTCTCTCTCGGATGGTAGAGAGGCCCTTCTCCGGTATGGCAGGCATAGTCTGCCAGAGGCTCTAGCTCAAACTCCATTATTACTTCCAATTGTACCGTTTTATTGGTTGTTCTTAACGGAGTCTTTTTCCCACATCGTCTCCGCCCCGTGAACGGGGCGTCGAGTAGCACTTCGTGCTAGAAAGCCCATTCTGGGCTGGGAAAGCAACTCGGTAGCCCGGCACGGGCTTTCCAGCCGAGGCACGAGGCTAACACACGCCCCGTTCACGGGGCGGCATGGGACGAGATCCGGGCCGCGCAAGAGACGGACTGGGAGACTCTAAAAACGCGCTGGCAGCCCGTCCACAACGCGCTTTCGTCGGAGTTTCGCAAGCTCGCGCCCAAAGAGTGAGGCCACCAAAACCTACCATACCCACCCGGCTCCGTTCGTCCCTCACGACACCACCCCCGCCGTGCAGGAAGCCCTCGAAGCCCTCAATGCCTGGGTGATGCAGTACCGCAAACTCGCCCGAATCGCCCTTCGTGCCACCCCACAGCTCCTAGAGAAACTGGGCATGAAGGCGTAACGATTTGCCGCCGGTTAAAACCGGCGTCTGCAGTAGCCTTCGGCCGCAAAGCCCGTGCCGGGCTGGGGAGATAGATTCGGTAGCCCGGCACGGGCTTTGCGGCGCGAAGCGCCATTGCTGACGCCCCATTCCATGGGGCGGTATAATTCCCCGTTATGCGTGTCACCCAGGTCGCCTTGCGACCCACTGAAGCCTCCAACTCCGCCGGTCGTCCGGCGCTCACTCCTGAGCTACTCGCCGCCACGGGCGCACGGTACTCTCGCTCCAACGAAGGGCTGGAGGTGATTCTCTCTCGGATTGATCCGAATAATCTGGATAAGTCTGTGGACGGCATCTTCAAGATGGTTGATTACGGTCATGCCTCGATTGCCGATCTTACGCCAGTGGCACTTTTCATAGATGGCATCTCGATGTGGCTTGCCTACGAGCTTTTCCGCATCAGCCCGACGGCGGGGGGGCAGGAGAGCAGCACGCGCTACATCAAGCTCGACGAAGACGGCTTGCTCTCTGCAGACGAGCTAGGGATCACCGATGGCGCGGCGTGGCAGGAGCGCATGGGCGCGGCGTTTACGGCGTACCGTGAAGCGCTGGCGTACTGGGAGCAAGTGGCCTTAGACGAGCCCGAGCGCGTTCGAATCCCGGCGGGAGTCAACGAGAAAGCGGCGGCGCGGATGCGGCGCAACTTCGCCTTTGACCGGGCACGCTACTTTCTGCCGGTTGCCGTGCGCACCAACGCCATGCTGGTTCAGTCGGCGCGGGCTTGGGTGAGCGTCTGCCAGCATCTCTTATCGCACCCTCTGCCCGAGGCCGTGCGCTGCGGCGAGCGGATACGAGACGAGCTGGGGCTTTCCGCACCACGGCTTATCAAGCACGCCAAGAAGCTGGAGAGCATGGCAGCGGGGCACGCTGCGGAGCGAGCCCATGCACAGCGCTTGCTAGGAGCGCTGGGCACGGGAGCCGCGACACTGGACGTGCTGCTGCCCTCGGGGCCGATTGACTTTGTCGCCGATCTCGCCCAGCACGATAACCGCTATGCCTATATCGGCGAGGGGCTCCGTCGAACAGCGGTGCGCTTTGCCTGGGACGGGGTCGCCTTTGCCGAGATTCGCGATCTGAACCGCCACCGCACCGGCACCAAGTACTGTCCGCTGGTGCCCGTCGGATTCTACGCGGCGCAGGACGAGAGCATGCGCACGCTCCAGTGGCAGCCGGTGGGGGAGAGCGCAAACGATGCCGCCATCGGGAAACTTTTAGCCAGCGATCCGACCTATCTCTATGAGACGCTCCTCGGGACGCAGTTTCCGTTTGAGCACACCACAACCGCCGATAAGTTTCTCTACGAAGCGGAGCTGCGCACGGGGACAGGGGCGCACTATCGGTATGCCAAGCACCTGCGGGATGTTCTGGCCCTCTGGTACGAGAAGTTCCCCCAGACCAAGGGGCTCGTGCTGGAAGGCAGCGCCGAGCCCGAGTAATATTGAGATGCTCATCCGCCGCCTGCCCACTTCAGAGCGCGTTGTCGCGCTGACTTTTGATGCCTGCCAGACCCTCAAGCCTGCAGGCTACGCACCACAGATTATCGCAACGCTACGCAAAGAGCAAGTCCCGGCGACGCTGTTTCTCGGGGGGCGCTGGATGGAGTGGCACGCTGATATCACGAAGAATCTGGCCCATGATCCGCTCTTTGAGATCGGGACGCACAGCTAT
>NZ_CBAYMC010000076.1:0-16633 GCF_964826245.1 Armatimonas sp.
TTCAGCGGAACCTCCGGCCACAGTCCTGACCACGGCTCAGGCAGGCGCTCCCAGAGCCCGACCAGCTTTGCCTCGGGGACGATCTCCGCCATCTTCGATTCTGCGGAAATCTCCTTGCCCACCGCCCGCCCCAGCATCGCAACAAGCTGCGCCTCCGACGCATCGAGCTGCCCCAGTGCCTGCCAGCGCATCATAAACGCCTCTTCGACCATCGCCACCAAGTCACAGAGACGTAGCGAGGGCGGCACGGATGGCCCGATCACCAGGTCCAGCTCCTCGCCCAGAGAAGCACACGTGTCCTCCACTTTTTCCTGAGCCCCTGGCCCCAGCACCGCACTCCAGTCCGAGACGTCCAGCTCGTCTTTTTCGCAGCGCGCCACACAAATCCGTGTCAGCACGAGCCGGGAAAGCGGTGGCTTTAGTTCCTCGGACCAGTGAATCGGCTGCCCCGCCGCCTCCCGCAGTTGTCGCGCTTGTTCCAGTGTCATGTTTCTTCCCATCGGGCTTCGCGCAGTATTTCTTCATACTCACGCGCGGCACGTTGTTGTAATGCCCCGATAAACTCACCAAAAGTGATGAGACGCTCGTAGGCAACCAAGCAACCACTTGTGGACGTTCTGACGCGCTTCGGGCGACTTACCAAAGCGCCACCCGCGTACCCAGCGTGCCAGTCGGTAGGCTTTGGTGCAGCTCGCCATAGATCGTCCACAAGATGATCACTCTTGGCACAAACTGCCCAGACGCAACCTGCCAGCTTTTTTTCGAAGCCTGCCAGCGGAAACGCCACGCTCTCCAGAAACCGACGCGCCAGCTCGACGCGATCCAATGGCGGTGCAGGAACGACGAGTTCCAGTGTCACCAGTGACCGGTGAAGGAGCTTCATTCCAAGTAAAGGCTTTGTGGCTTCGTTCACCAGAGCAAAGACCGTTTTTGGCCGTCCATCCCAGAGAAGAGTAACTTCGTAGCGGGCGACGGGGCGAATCGTTCCATCGGCAAGCTCCATTTCGCGTAGGTCTACCGGAGTTGCCCCCAGCTCTTGGACTTGGTCTTTACTGAGCATCAGAAAACCCGTAAAGCCCGTGTCTAGAATCGTCGTCACGGGAACTCGTTCACCAGAGATAGTGACCATCTCGAGTTCAACCGTGATTTCACTTCGGTCGGGCAAGTAGGTTCCGACAATCACGCAGCCTGTTCCTGTTCAAGTTGCAGAGAGGTTCCAACAGCATCGGCGGTTCGGAAGCCAACTTTGAGACTGAAAACCTTCGCCTGCGGATGACGTGCACGTAAATTCCGAAAAAGTTCGACATCGTTGCCGTCTTCGCCGATTTCATAGTCTCCGGTATCGACATCAATCATGAGGAGCTTTCCCATATTTTCGGGAATAGCCAAGTGCTTACGAAGCTGTCGCTCGTAGATGGACTTACCTCTTGCAATGATCTCTTCCATAGTCATGGCTTGATTTTATCGCAACCACTCATCGAGATGCTCCGCGATGAAGTCGTCGTCAGGCTTTGTGAGATTCGGGTAGGCGGCTCGGACGCGCTCGATCTCGGCTTGTTGCCCCGGCGAGAGCCCCTCGTTCTCATCCAAGCACCAGATTCCCTCCAACAAGCCCTGCTGCTGCAAGACGTAGTGAATCCCGGCGATGCAGCCGTGAAAGTGATTCGCGGCATCGAAGATCGCAGCGTTCATGTCCGTGACCGCGACGCCGGTTTCGAGGAGCTCAGCGGGGACGCTGTCAGTGATGGCTTGGCAGGTTTTGAGTAGCCCTACGGCGCTCTTGGTCCAGCAGGCCCAGTGCCCCAGGAGCCCCCCGACAATCCGGCGGCCAAAGTAGGTCGTCACCAAGTCCGTCACAATAGCATCGTCGTTGCCCGTGTAGAGCGCGATGTCCTGGCGGCCCGTCGCCACGAGTGCACGCACCACATCCAGGGTCTGGTAGCGGTTGAACGGCGCAATCTTCACCGCGATCACACTCTCGATCTCAAAGAAGCGCCGCCAGAAAGCATAGGGCAGAACGCGCCCGCCGACAGCAGGCTGCAAGTAAAACCCAACCAGCGGAATCACCTCCCCGACGGCGCGGCAGTGGGACAGAAGGGCCTCGTCATCGGCATTGCGTAGCGCAGCCAGGGAGAGCAAGCCCGCCTCGTAGCCCAGGGAGCGCAGAAGCGTTGCCTCGGCAACGGCTTGCTTGGTCTCCCCACAGACCCCACCGATCCGAAATACTGCACGCCCCGCCCGATCCAGCTCCTCTTTGGCAAGCTGCAACACGGGCTCGAAAAGCCCGATCCTGGGGTCACGAATCGCGAACTGCGTGGTGTGAACCCCGACCGCAAGCCCACCGACACCCGCCGCCAGGTAGTAGCGCGTCAGCGCCCGCTGCCGCCGCTCATCCAGCTTGCGATGAGCGTTCAGCGCCAGCGGCTGGGCGGGGATGGCAACGCCTGCCTTAAAACTTACCATCGCGCACCTCGAACTTCGTGGGCTTGCCCAGCGTCGGGCCGCCGTTCTTGATCCACTCCGCCGTCCATTCCAGCACTTGCTCGACGGCAACGGTCGGGTAGCCAAACGCCCGATGGGCTTTCTGGCCGTTGGAGAGCAGCGCGTGAGGCGCCTCATCGCCCTCGAATATTGGCTCTATGCCCAACAGCCTCCCGAGCTGCTCCGCGAGTCGTCGCACCGAGAGCTGCTCCGGCCCCGCGAGGTTAAAGAGGCTCGCTGGGGACGAGGCCTGCGCGAGGCTCTGGAGCGCCCAGGCATTGGCATCGCCTTGCCAGATCACATTCACGGCGGCCATGGCGACGGAGATGGGAGTGCCCTCCCAGACCTTGCGGGCAATGTCACAGAGCACCCCGTAGCGCAGCTCGACGGCATAGTTGAGGCGCAAGATCGCGATGGGCGTGCCGTAGGTCTCGGCGAAGTACTGAAAAATCCGCTCCCGGCCCAGGCAGCTCTGGGCGTACTCCCCCACCGGCCCTGGTGCGTCGGTCTCGATACTGCCGCCAAGAGTCAGCGGCGTCAGCGGGTAGACATTGCCCGTGGAGAACGCGGCGATCCGGCTCGTGGTGAAGCGCTGGCAGACAAGGCCAGGCAGGAAGCTATTCATCGCCCAAGTCAGGGGCTCGTTTCCCGTTGCGCCGAACTTCATTCCGGCCATGAAGACGATATTTTGCACATCGGGCAGGCCGAGCAGCGCATCCACATCCAGCAGATCCGCCCCGATGGTCTCCACCCCCGCAAGCTCCAACGCAGCACGCGTAGAGGCGTCGGAGAAGCGGCTGACGGCAATAACGCGGCGACTCTTACCCACAGCGCGCTTTGCCATCCGCGCCAGGGTTGGCCCCATCTTGCCCGCCGCCCCGAGAATCAGAAAATCGCCCTCCAGAGAGTCTAGCGCCGAAATGACTGCTGGAGCTGGCTCAGAGAGCTTGTCCTCAAGTTCGTCTATGGTCATGCCGCCACGATTCACCACCGCGACGGCATTTTCCTTATCTTGCCTTCGCCTGCAATAGGTATCAAGCATCAGCAAGTGCCTTTCAAACATACGTTTGACAGGGTTTTAGAATTTTGTCAAGTAGTACTCTCCTCCCCCTGCCCCCGGGTACCCTCTGGGTGCCAATCCTGCGGAGGCAGGATTGGGGAGGGGAGTCCTGAAAAACCTCTGGCTCCCCTCTTTCCCCCTCCTCCCAGGATTGGGAGGAGGGGCGGGGGAGGAGGGATCTCACCGCCAGAACTTCCGGTCGAGTGTTCTATACTGCACCGCCTCGGCGATATGGGCGACGCCGATGGCCTCAGAGCCCGCGAGGTCGGCGATCGTGCGGGCGACTTTTAAGATGCGGTCGTAGGCACGGGCGGAGAGCTGCATGGCCGTGATGGCAGACCCCAGCAGCGACTTTGCCTCGGGCTCCATCATACAGTGACGCTGGAGCTGGCGGGCGCTCATGTGGGCATTGCAGTAGAGGCTCTCACGAGTAAAGCGCTGCCGCTGGAGGCAGCGTGCCCGCTCCACCCGCTCACGAATGGCGCTCGACGTTTCTCCTGCGGGCGGCGCGGTAAGCTCGTCGTGGTGCAGGCGTGGCACCTCGATATGAATATCAATGCGGTCCAAAAGTGGTCCCGAGATCTTGCTGAGATACTTCGCCACAGCCTGCTGCGAGCACGAGCAAGCCCGCACCGAGTCGCCGAAGAAGCCACAGGGGCACGGGTTCATAGCCGCAATCAGCGTGAAGCGTGCCGGGTAGGTCAGCGAGGCGGCGGCACGCGCAATCGTGACATGGCCATCTTCTAGGGGCTGGCGCATGACTTCGAGCACATCACGATTGAACTCGGGCAGCTCATCAAGAAACAGGACGCCAAAGTGTGCGAGCGAGACTTCGCCTGGCCGAGGAATACTGCCCCCGCCGGTCAGGCCCGCGTTGGAGATTGTGTGGTGTGGCGAGCGAAATGGCCGCTCGGTGATGAGTGCTGCACCGTTGGCAAGCTGCCCTGAGACGGAGTAGAGCTTGGTGACTTCCAGCGCCTCTTCCACCGAGAGAGTGGGAAGGATGGTCGGAAGCCGCCGCGCGAGCATGGTCTTCCCCGAGCCAGGGGAGCCGAGCAGCAAGACATTGTGCCCCCCAGCCGCAGCCACTTCCAGTGCGCGTTTCACCTGTGCCTGGCCCTTCACGTCGCTAAAGTCCACGTCGCTGCTCTGGCGGTGCGCCAAGATCCGCTGTGGGTCTTCGCGCACGGGCACGAAGAACTCAGGATCGTTGAGAATCTCCAGCACTTGGGCCAGCGACGTGACGCCGTAGACGTCCACTTCGCCCACGATCGCTGCCTCGCGGGTGTTGGCCTCCGGGACGATCAGGCGCTTCCGTCCGTTCTGCCGTGCCCAGAGCGCCAAGGGCAGCACGCCCGAGACGGGGCGGACGGCTCCATCGAGGCCCAGCTCGCCGATAAAGACCGTCTCCTGAAGCTGCTCTGGCGCAAGCTGCTCGGTGGCAACCAAGAGACCGATGGCAATGGGCAGGTCAAATGCGGGTCCGGCCTTTCGAATATCTGCCGGGGCCAAGTTCACGATAATGCGCTTCTCGTACGGGAAGCGCAGGCCACTGTTGCGGATAGCGGCCCGTACCCGCTCACGGCTCTCCTGAACCGCCGCGTCGGGCAGGCCGACGATGGTAAAGCTGGGCACGGTGCCCGAGACATTGACCTCCGCTCTCACGCCATACGCATCCACTCCAAATATCGCCGCTGATTCTACGACTGCAAGCATTTTCTTTGTCACCTTTTCGTTTCAGATTCGTCTTTAAAACGGGTGACAATGGCCGATTCTGATAAAACACACGAACTTTTTTTTGACGCCCCGACCAAAGTGCTTCTCTGGCTAGTCGGTGGGCTGGCGGCGCTGGTCGTTGGGCTGAGCGTTCGTGCCTATCTCCAGCTTCCCAAAGCTCCCAATGCGCCCTCGAACAAAACGAACAAAACCAAAGCCACTCCTAAGCCGCGTCCCCGCCCCACGGCCACACCTGCCCCCGAGAACGTGCTACGGATTTTTCGCGCCAATGAGATTCGCCCACGGCTCTGGCGCGTGGAGCAAGAAAACGACGAGCTTCTGCGCCTCGCAAGCCCCTCAGGAGCCATCTTTGAACAGCGACTTCTCTCGCTCGATGAGGGAATGAGCCCACGCGCCATCGTGGAGCGGCTCGATGCCAGGATGTCGAGCTGGGGCCAGGAGTACCAGAGGATTCGGGCCAGCAGTGTCGAGCGGGGGGGCCAGAAGATGACACGGCTAGAGTACGCGCTTAATCTTCCCGGCAAGCCATCGCAGCGCAGTATCACCATCGTCGGGCGGGTTCGGGTCGACGGCCAGCGCCGGGTCGCAAGCTGGACACTGGCCAGCACCGACGAGAACCTAGACACGGATCGGGTTCAGCTCAACCAGAGTGGCGTTAAGCTCTAATGGCGAGTTTTCCTACGAGCGACACGCATTCTAAATGCTCCCAGGCACATCGGGAATGGGTTCCTCTGTCATATAGTCGGGCACTTGTGCTTTACGGTACTCTGCTCCTGCTTTGACTGCTTCTTCGAAAAGCGGATCGTCTTTGAAAGCACCAAAGATCACATTAACCCACTGATTGTTCCCAGTGCCTGTCTCTGTCGTCTTCTGTGTCTGTCGTAGCTCTTTTACCTCTCGCTCCAAGAGCGTCACGCGCTCTTCCAATGTCTGTGGCATTTCCCTAAATCCTCCTGACTTTAATGATATCGCCGCGAGAAATCAAGCGATGGGGAAGGAAAACAATTGAATGGAAATCTCGCGTTATAATATTTCATGCGAGCTTCCTTAATCTTCGCCGCTGCACTTGTATGCGCGGCACCGACGTTTGCGTTTGCCCAGAACAAGACCTTCACTTTTGACGAGGCCCTTGGTGGCTCGGGGGTGAGCCTTGCGGCGACTCCGCAGGGGTCGGTGAGCTGGGTTACGGGCACGGTTTATAAGCTGTCCAAAGACGGTGCAGAGAAGTTTATTGATGCCCGCACGAGCACCGAGGTGCCACAGCCTAAGGAGATTGAGCCTGGGCAGCCTGCGGGGGCGACGGCGGCGCGGCGGCGGCGCGGTGCGGCGGGGATGAGTCTGACGAGCCCCGATGGGCGCTACACGGCCTATGTTAAAAACAATAATCTCTACCTGAAAGATAGCCAGGGAAGCGATGATAAGCAGCTCACCAAAGACGGCTCCGCGACGATATTAAATGGCATTCTGGACTGGGTCTACGATGAAGAAGTCTACGGGCGAGGCAGTCGCTACGCCGTTCGCTGGAGCCCGGACAGCAAGCACCTCGCCTTTCTGCGGCTTGATGAGTCGGGGGTCAAGAAGTACCGGCTCCAAGATCACACCAAGCGCGTCCAGGAGGCAACAGAAGACTGGGACTATCCCCTCCCCGGCGACCCCAATCCCACCGCAAAGCTTGGGCTAGCCTCGGTTGAGGGTGGCGGCGAGCCGGTCTTTTTGGACACCCGCCCGTTTGTCGCCGACGATCTGCTGATTGTTCGATTTGCCTTCACCCCGGACAGCAAGCGGGTTTTCTACCAGCTCCAGAACCGAATCCAGAGCCAGCTTGAGCTACGGAGCGCCGATGCCGTCACCGGAAGCGACTCGCGCACCCTGATCGCGGAAAAAAGCCCGCAGTGGATAGATGTCACCGACGATCCCACGTGGCTGGCCGACGGGACCTTTCTCTGGACGAGTGATCGGGATGGCTTTAGGCATCTCTACCGCTACAAACAAGACGGCACACTCGTCGCGCAAGTGACCAAAGGCGCGTACGACATGAAAGGTGTGACGCGCCTCGATGAAGAAAAGGGAGTTGTCTACTTCAATGGCAATGGCGTGGATGTCTCCGGGAGCCATCTTTACCGAGCGTGGCTGGATGGAAAGACACCTCCCGTTTGTCTGACCCAAGGCATGGGGACGCACTCGGTGAGCTTCTCCCCCACCGAGGAGTTCTTCTTCGATACCTACTCGACGGCAGAAAACCCCGGCATGATCCGCCTCTGTGACGGTAAAACGGGCGCGGTGCTCAAGACGGTGGTCAAGTACAATCCGCCCAGGGCAGGAGAGCAGTACAAGCTCGGCACCGGCAAGTTCGTGACGATAAAAGCGCGGGATGGCTATGTTCTGGAGGGCACTCTCTTGCTCCCACCGGGCTACGACCCCAAGAAGCGCTACCCGGTTTATATGCCCGTCTACGCAGGCCCCAGCGCCCCGACGGCGCGCAATAGCTATAGCGCCGTCAATGGCAGCGTGCGGGATCAGTTTCTGGCACAGAGCGGCATTATTGTCTTCAAGTGCGACAACCGCACGGCCAATCCACGAGGCACCGCGGCGCAAAAGTGCAGCTACAAGCAGCTCGGCGTGCGCGAGCTCCAAGATATCGAGGACGCGCTGAAGTCTCTGATTGCCCAAGGCTACGCCGATAAAGGTCGCCTTTCCATAGAGGGCTGGAGCTACGGTGGCTTCATGACGGCCTACGCGCTAACCCACTCCAAGATGTTTAAGTGCGGGATCGCGGGCGCTCCCCCAACCGACTGGCAGTTCTACGACACGATCTACACCGAGCGCTACATGAGCACCCCCCAGCTCAACCCGGAGGGCTACAAGGCGGCATCGTGTTTGGAGGGGGCGGAGAATCTGCACGGCAAGCTGCTTTTAGTCCACGGCATGATGGACGACAATGTCCACCTACAAAACTCCGTGCAGCTTATTGATCGGCTCCAGAAAGCGGGAAAAGACTTCGAGATGATGTTCTACCCCTCGCCCACCAGCCGCCATGGCATTGGGAACCCTCAGCAGAGCCAGCACTCGCGCCGCTTGATGCTGAGTTTTCTCCTCAAGAACCTCTGATGCTCTCCGACTATCCTCTCGTCACGCACTCGGTCACGTGTGCCGGTCGCACCTGGGAGCTTAGCTGTGTCACGGATCAAGATGCCCTCATTCGTCCGCTCCAGACCGATGAAGACCTAGCGAACTTTCCCTTTGGCATCCTCCTCTGGGCCTCCGCGCACGCACTAGCGTTGCGTCTGGCCGAAGAGCCCGCGCTCGTAAAAGGTAAGCGAATCTTAGAGATCGGCGCGGGCGTGGGCTATGTCGGGCTCGTGGCGGCACACTTAGGCGCGGCGCAGGTTGTCCAGACCGACTACCACGAGGACTGTCTGGCACTCTGCCGTGAGAATGCCACGCGCAACCAGATTGCCAATCTCACCGTGCAAAAAGGCGACTGGCGGAGCTGGCCTAAAGATCTCACGAGCTTTGATCTTGTTTTTGGCGCGGATGTTCTCTACGAGCGCCTGCTTCACCCCACCCTCACCGACTTGCTCCCCACTCTGGGCACTAAAATCCTCCTCGCCGACCCAATCTGGCCTGCCGCCCTGGAGTTTATCGAGACACGCGAGCGCGCGGGCTGGAAGCTCCAGATGGAGGCAAAGCGCCTGGAGTGGGCGGGGGAGTGGCGCGATACCATGCTCCTGTGGATCACACCCACCCCAAGCAGGTAAAATAGCGTTATGCACCGCGTCTTTGGCCTCTGGTTTGCCCTACCGCTCTTTTTCCTTGTGGGAATCAGCGCCGCGCAGGAGCGCATTGGCCCGGCCTGGAAGGACAAGCGCAACCCGGTCGTGGCGACTTTTGGGGGCGAGCGGCTGGATCTCTGGAGCCTGCGTCCTCTCCAAAAAGCCCCCGTCGGCGCTTCGATTGACTCACTTCTGGGCACAACCCAAGCCCCCGTGGCCGATTCGCGTACCCTCGCGCGGCGGCTCAGCTTCGGGCTAACGGGCCTACCTCCCACCGAGCGCGAGGTGGCTGCGTTTACGAGCGCCCCTGCCTTTGCCGAGCAGCTTCTCACTCGACATAGCTATGGTGAGCACCAGGCGCGGCTCTGGCTCGATGTGGTGCGCTACGCCGATAGCAATGGCTTTGACTGGGATGAGTTTCGCCCCTTGGCCTGGCGCTACAGAGACTATGTCGTGCGCAGCTTTAACGCCGACAAACCCTACGCTAAGTTCGTCACCGAGCAGCTTGCGGGCGATGAGCTGGTGGCGGGCAAGCCAAAAAACGCCGCCGAGCAGGACGCACTTCTCGCGACAAGCTACCTGCGCCTGGGCCCGTGGGACAATAGCGCTAAGCTCTTTGGCGAAGACAATCGCGTACGACACGCTCTGATGAATGACTTAGTCGAGACCACGGGCGCGGCATTTCTGGGGCTGACGATGTCTTGTGCTCGCTGCCACCACCACAAGACTGAGCCGATCCTCCAGGCGGACTTCTATCGCTTTCGTGCCTTCTTCGAGGGAGTGACGTTTCGGGACGATCTCTCGGTGGCGCTAGGCTCCGACCAAGAGCCCCTCAAGGGTCTGCTGGTCACCGATGGCGACAAGCCCCCCCGCGCGACGCACGTGCTGGCGGGGGGGGATCTCAACCAACCCAAGGAGGAAGTGCCCTACGGCTTTCCCACCGTGCTCGACCCGAACCCCGTGCCGCTGGTCAAGCCCGTGCGCACGGGCTCCACAGGGCGACGGCTGACTCTGGCACGGTGGATCACGGCCAAAGAAAACCCACTTGCCGCACGTGTCCTGGTCAATCGCGTCTGGATGCAGCACTTCGGGGAGGGCCTGATCGCCACTCCCAACGACCTGGGCTACTCGGGGGCACCGCCTAAAAACCGCGCCTTGCTCGACTATCTCGCCCATGCTTTCTTGGAGAGCGGCGGGTCGGTCAAGACGCTCCATCGGCTCATCATAAGTAGCCGTGCCTACCAGAGTGCCCATGCGCCGCGCCGCCTCTCTGCGGAGCAGCTCCGTGACGCGATCTTGCAGACCAGCGGTCAGCTCACCGAGCGCTTTGGTGGCCCCCCGATCTGGCCGCCTCTACCCGATGAGGTGCTGAAGGCCAACCCCGCGTTTCTGGACGATAACAAAGAGAAAACCAAGGGCTGGTATCCGTCGCCCCCCGAGCGTCAGGGCGTTCGCAGCCTCTATCTGGTGCAAAAGCGCACCGTGGCAGTTCCTCTGCTCGCCACGTTTGACCTACCTGATAACGCTGTCTCTTGTGCCTCGCGCACGACATCCACCGTGGCTCCCCAAGCGCTAGCACTTCTGAACAATCCCTTTCTGCGCGATGCAGCGCAGGCACTTGCCCGGCGCGTCGAAAAGAGCACAGAGACCGATAAGCTTGCCTTGGCATTCCGGCTTGTCCTCCAAAGACTCCCCACCAAAAACGAGCGCGAACTCTGCGAGAAGCTCCGCCTCAAGCACGGGCTCCCTGCTCTTTGCCGTGCCCTCTTTAACCTCAATGAGTTTAGCTATCTTGACTGAGACGGGTATTTAAGATACAATTGCCACCGGCACGGTGTGCGACACACCAAAAAATACATTTTTGTTCGGGAGGGGGTGAATTATTCATGGCACAAATCAATCTGAAACCAGGTGAGCCGCTTGAGGCGGCCCTCAAGCGTTTTAAGAAAGTCCTTCAGCAGGACGGAGTCCTCAAAACCGCCCGCACCCACGAGTTCTACGAGAAGCCTAGCGACAAGCGCCGTAAGGCAGAAGCCGCTCGCAAGCGCAAGATTCGTCAAGCAAACGAAGAGAAGTAGCTCTCTCCCGATCCCCCGCGTACACCGTGCCCTCGATGTACGAAGCACTGAATCCTGCTGAACTTATTTTTGTTTGAGATCGCCACGGAATCGCTTTATGAAGATGCGCTGGCGTCTGCCTTTTGAGCTTCAAATCAGCTCAACGAATCCCCGCCCTCGCCGTGCCTCTGAGCCGCGAGGAAAACCTGCCCCTGCGCCACGCATTTCGCCCCTGCGCCTCCTACTCGCCCTCGGAACCGCCGCGATTCTCTCAGTACTTCTCTGTATTCACTTGCTCCCCAACCGGGTCAATGTCGCGCTTGGGACGATCTCACGCCAGGACGTGACGGCCCCGCGCACCGCACGCTACGAAGACACGGAGGCGACACAGCGTCTGCGGGAAGAGGCGATCAGCCAGGTTGACAAGCGCTATCAGCTCATTCCCGATGCCAGCCGCAACACACAAGAGGCGATTCGGACAGTCTTTGAGGCCATTGCTACCCCTGTTCGGGACCACCCTGAGCTCGAAGATATTCGGCGACAGTCTGGCCTCAGACTGAGCCAGTCCACTCTGGATGCTCTGAGTGCTGCCAACCCTGAGCTGTTTGAGAAAGCGCAAGCCGTCGCGACCAGCCTCGTCACGCGCACCATGCAGGGGACGCTCCGAGACGACACCAACGACCTCACAATTGCCCGCCGTGGCCTAGTCGCCGATCCTATCTTGCTGGATCTCCCCGAGAACCTCCGTGCGCCCGTCGCCGCTCTCTGTAGTGAGGCACTGACAGAGAACCGTCACTACGATGCTCGTATGACCCAGCAGGCCCGTGATGAAGCGGAGGCGCAGGTGGCGCGCCAGACCCGACGGATTGCGGCAGGCGAGCTGGTACTACGAAACGGTGAGCGGGTGACCCAAGCGCACTTAGACGCACTGACCGCACTGGGACTTCGCAATGCCGCACTGGATGCTCTCTCGATCCTGGTGATTGTCCTCATGGTCAACCTTATCGTGGCATTCGTGACGGTCTACCTGCGGGTCTTTCACCGAGAGCTCTATCTGGACACAAAGCGGCTCTTTTTGCTCGCCATTCTGACAGTGGTTTCCGTGATGGGAATCAAGCTCGGCTCGACTCTGTTGGGTCTGCCCTTTACGGGAATCAATCTCTCGTATCTGGGGATGATGTGCGTCGCCTCGGCAGGGATGGTGATTGCGCTGCTCATCTCGCCCTCAGTCGCGACTCTGGTTGTTGCGCTACTTGCGGTGACGAGTGGGGTGGTGCTCAACAACGAGCTACGTTTTACCGTCTTTACTCTGGGCTCCTCACTGGCAGGGATTGTCTCGGTGGCCTCAATGCGTAACCGAGGCGATGTCTTTCGTGCGGGAGCCGCGGTCTGTGGTGCCAACGCCATTCTGAGCCTGCTCGTCGCGCAGATGGAGCATGACCTCCCTCGCGAGATTTTAACGGGCGTTCTGATGGGAATCGGCTCTGGCCTCGTGGCACTGGCCCTGTTCTATTTAGGTGTCTGGTGCCTGGAGCGCCCCTTTGGAATCACCACCCACCTGCGCCTCTTGGAGCTCTCCGACCCGGCGACTCCGATCCTACAAGACTTCCGCATGGCGGTACCGGGCACCTACGCCCACTCGCTTATGGTCGGTAACCTCGCGCACGCGGCCGCTGAGGCCATTGAGGCAGATGCGATGCTCGTTCGCGTGGCGGCCTACTACCACGACTTGGGCAAGATGAACCGCCCCGAGTTTTTTATCGAGAACCAGTCCAATGCTGAGAATGTCCATGACCGAATCAGTCCATCTCTGTCGGCACTCGTGCTGATCAACCATGTCAAAGAGGGTCTAGAGATCGCCGAGCGTGTCGGGCTGCCTCCCCGAGTGTGCGAGGTGATCTCTCAGCACCACGGCACGACCCTGATGAAGTTTTTCTATCACCAAGCCACGGGCGGTGTCCCCGATGCCACCCTTGAGTCTCAGTTCCGCTACCCTGGCCCTAAGCCCCAAAGCAAGGAGGCCGCGATTCTGATGCTGGCCGATGGAGTCGAGGCCGCATCCCGCGTCTTGGATAAGCCGAGCCCGCAGCGCGTCACAGACTTTGTCGCACGGATGATTGAGGACAAACGCGCCGACGGCCAGCTCGACGAGTGTCCTCTTACTCTGCGTGATCTAAAAACCATTCAGGATGTCTTCACGCGAACTCTCTGTGCCACGCTGCACGCTCGTATCGAGTATCCGAAAGATGCAAAAGACACAAAAGAGAGCCCTAGAGAAACCCCTAATGAGAGCAATCGAGATCGCCCTTCAGAACCAGCACCCGATAGCCCACCTACCGTGGAGTCGGGCCGCCGCCGCCGCACAAAAACTCCTCTCGGAATGCCTTAGTGGCCTCCCCCCTAGCCCCCGCTCGGCGGGGGGATCTATTGAGGTAAGCGTTTTGATCGTCACGGACGACGCGATCCAGCAGCTCAATCGAGACTGGCGGGAAAAAGACAAGCCCACCGATGTGCTCTCTTGGCCCCAGTCTGAGCCGGGCGAGCCACTCACCGAACAGCTTGGCGACGTGGTCATCTCCCGCGACACGGCGGAGCGTCAGGCACTGGCACGAGGCTGGGAGCTAGAAGACGAGCTGGCGCTACTGCTCGTTCATGGGATTCTGCACCTGCTAGGCCACGAAGATGATACCGAGGCGGGCTCCGAAATAATGAAGGGGGTCGAGCGGCGCATCTTAGGCAAACCACTCGACCCCCTTCCCTAGCTCAGAGATAAGAAACTAATCTTCCTGAATGCTCCACTCCGCCGCTTTGGAGGAACCCCACTTCTTGTAGCCTGCATGGCCGTCACCGAAGAGACAGACAAAGCCACCAAAGTGCCGGTTAGAAACCTTGGATGCGGTGATGTTATTATACCGATCCGTTCGGATCTCTTGCTGAATTCCCCGGATCGAGTTGCCCTGATCGCAGACTGTCGTCCAAGCATCCATAATATGGATCGTGCTGGCCGGTTGTGCAACAGCGGCTTCTGCGACCGAAAGGGTGGTTCCTGTGGTCACGAAGCCACTCTTGTCCTGCCCAGCAAATCCAACCGTCGTCCAGTTGGTTGCGGATGAGGTTCCTAGCGGGATCAGATTGCGCCCATAGGAGAGCCGGTTGACTAGCCCATAGGGTCTTGTAGAACCATCACCTTGTGCTACAGGAGCGAATCGCGTATTAAGAGTTGTGACACCGCAGTAGTTTCCTGTTGTCGAAACCCCATTCACCGTTAAAGTTACTGATTTTACAGTTGTTTCCCCATCAGGACAAACAAACACACCCTCATTCTTAATGTAAGGGAAGATCAGCGTCGGCCAAGAAATCACGGAGCCTGCTGGAGGAGGAGGCGTTGCATCCGCCGGTCCTAAGGGAATCTGTGAGGGAGGATAAGTCTCGTCGTAGTCTTGCACATACATCATGACGGCAGTTCCAATTTGTTTTAAGTTGGAGAGACAGGCAGTCTGGCGGGCTTTGGCACGGGCTTGGGCAAAGACCGGAAAGAGAATGGCAGCAAGAATCGCGATAATGGCGATCACTACCAAAAGTTCGATAAGCGTGAATGCATTTTTACGGGACATTGAAAATAAGTTCCTTCAGCGATCAGTATACCAAAAACAATGGCCAACGGAACCAATGGGTTCCGTTGGCCACAACGAGCCCTCTAACTCGCTTTAGTAGAGGCCCCAGAAGGGGAAGGGGCGTGTCCAAGTGATGCTTGCAGGACTTCCGGGACAGGTATTCATTCCCGATCCCGCTCCCGCATTCGTAACAAAAGTACAGGCAGGAGCAGTGTACTCAGCGGCTGTCGGAGAGGCGGCTAGAAATGCTTTCACGTTCATGTACTTTGCATGGCCGTCAATGTAGCAGAAGGTAAACCCATCACTGTGAGGAGCGTTGTCTTTATTCACGACACCTCCTGGTGTCAGATAAGCCGTCCAAGACTCACGCAGAGCCGCCGGGTAGAGAGTGCCTCCACTGGTGATATGGGAGTAGCTCACCTGATTGCGTAGCTCCATCAGCATCCACGTGTCCGCAGGCGTTTGGACACCAGCAAGACCACCACCTAAGAAGCCGGGATTTTCCCCCGAGGGTGAAATCGGGCGACCAGAGATTGAGAGGTTGAGCGCGTAGCCATTGCCTTTGATCTCGCCATTTCCACTCCAAGCGACTTCGTCACGTCTGCGGCTTGGGCAGAAGAAGACCTGCGAATTTTTAATATAGGGAAGCACCCAAACAGGCCACTTGTAGTGGTTCACACGACCTGAAAATGTACCGGTTGCGGCAGGGTTTAGCAGAGTGGGGCTCCCGATGGGAACCGAGTAGTCCGCGCGGGGAAACTGCTCGTCGTAGTCTTGGGTATACATCAAAAGACCAAGACCGACTTGTTTCATGTTGGAGAGACAGGAGGTCTGGCGAGCCTTTTCACGGGCTTGGGCAAAGACGGGAAAGAGAATGGCAGCAAGAATCGCGATAATGGCGATCACAACGAGAAGTTCGATAAGCGTGAAAGCGAGACGGTTGCGTTTCATAAGAAACTCCTTTAGGGGGCGACTTGAAACCCCGAGCTAAGACAGTACTAATTATACCGACTGTTACAACGATTTTCTACCTGCTTATTTTAGGGGCGTTAGGTTTCCAATATGTTAACAAACGAAAAACCCTTAGTTACAGATATCGTCCTGAATCGTCCACATACAAGGCGTGGTTGAGCCCCATTTCTTGTAGCCTGAGTGACCGTCTCCGTAGAGAACCACGAAGCCGCCGGAGTGGCGAGGCGCGACTTTCGAGGGAGGACTGTCCTTGAACATGTCCGTGCGGATGTCTTGCTGAAGACCGCGTATGGAGGCGCCGTAGGTCAGCGGGTTTGCTGTCGCGTTGCCGCCCGCCATGCCATCGACGATATGGATCGTGCTGGCGGGCTCGGCGATCTCGGCCATCGAGCGGGTAAACGTCGTGCCGGTGCCCACCCAGCCGGACTTTAGGTTATTGACATAGTCCACAAACCCCGGATAGGTCTTGCCGTTGTTGCAGACCCGCCCCGCGATCAGCGCATCCCAGGGGTTGCCGTTGGTGGTGGGGATAAGGTTTCGGCTGTAGGAGAGGCGCGGCACGAGGCAGACCGCTGGATCACTGCCATCACCCCCATTGCCCGCCGTGGTGGTTCCTTTGGTGACTCCCATGTAGAGGCGATTGGAGGTATTGGTAATAAACTGGGGATCGGGAGCCTGTGGTGACTCATTGGCGCTGGGGCAGACAAAGACCTGGGCGTTTTTGATGTAGGGCTGGATAATCGAGGGCCAGGAGACCAGGTTAATGCCCGCCGTCCCGTTCTGAGAGGGCACGATGGACTCGTCATAGTCTTGGGCGTACATCAGAACCGATGTGCCGATCTGCTTCATGTTCGAGAGGCAGGCCGCCTGGCGCGCTTTCTCGCGGGCTTGGGCAAAGACAGGAAAGAGAATGGCAGCGAGAATCGCGATGATGGCGAT